>NZ_VWWK01000314.1:0-3954 GCF_011753035.1 Burkholderia sp. Ax-1720
CATCGTCGGCACGCAGATCGTCGCCTGGGCCACGCGCGGCGGGATGCCGGTGCACGGCATGGTGGTCGACGCGCGGCTGCGCGACGGCACGCGCGTGGCGCTGGTGCTCGCCCGCAACCTGCGCGACGGCCGCGCGCTGCTGGACCGCTACCGCGACACGCTGTGGCTGGCCGGCGGGGTGGGCGCGGCGCTCTCGATGCTGGTCGGTTATGCCTTGATCCGCCTGTCGCTGCGGCCGCTGCGCGGGGTGGTGGCCGATACCGGCCGCATCACGGTCGACCGGCTCGATACGCGGCTCGACGCGGGGCGCGTGCCGCGCGAGCTGGCGCCGCTGGTCGAGGCCGTCAACGCGATGCTGGCGCGCCTGCAACGCGGCTTTCGCCAGCTCTCGCAGTTCAGCGCCGACCTGGCCCACGACCTGCGCACGCCGCTCAACAACATGCGCGGCGCCACCGAGGTGGCGCTCGGCCGGCCGCGCACGGCGGCCGAATACGAGGCGCTGCTGGAATCGAACCTGGAGGAATACGAGCGCCTGTCGCGCATGATCGAGAACGTGCTGTTCCTCGCGCGCGCCGAGCATCCCGGCTTCGTCACGCATCGGCGCGACTTCGAGGTGCGCGAGGAACTGCTGCGCATCGCCGGTTATTTCGAGGGCCTCGCCGACGAGGCCGGCCTGCAACTGCGGGTGGAAGGCGGCGGGCGGCTGAGCGCCGAGCTGGAGCTGTTCCGTCGCGCGATCGGCAACCTGCTGGCCAATGCGCTGCGCTACACGCCGCGCGGCGGCGAGATCCGGCTGGCCGCGAGCGAGAGCGCCGAGGCGCTGACCATCAGCGTGAGCAACCCCGGCGAGCCGATCGCGCCCGAGCTGCTGGAGCGCATCTTCGACCGCTTCTATCGCGCCGATCCGGCACGCAGCCGCCAGGCGCCCGGCACCGGCGGCGTGGCCGGGCTGGGCCTGGCGATCGTGCGTTCGGTGATGGAGCTGCATGGCGGCACCGTGTATGCCGAGAGCGATGCCGGCGGCACGCGCTTCGTGCTGACGTTTCCGCGCGAGAGCGCGGCCTGAGCCGACAATGCTGCGCGAGGCGCGAGGCGATCGAGGCCCGCGCGCCAACGCGATGCGTATCGGCGCCGGCGCGCGCCGCTCGTCCGCTCAGGCCTCGACCGCGCGCTCGAAGTCCGGCGTGCGATACAGCTCCTCGGGAATCTCGCCGAGCCGCGAGGGATGCAGCTTCGGCCCGAGCCCGTAATACTCCTGGAAGCTCATGATCAGCGGGCGCCACTTGTCGGGATCGATGCGGTTCGGGTGGCCGTCCATCAGGATCGCGCGGTCCACGTGCACGCGCGTGATGCGCGCTTCCAGGATCGCGATGAAACCGGACATCGGGCCTTCCGCGTCGTAGGCGTGCTCGTCCTCCAGCACGGCTTCCAGTTGCACCGGGCATTCGGCCACGCGCGGCGCGAGCACCGTCTCGGCAGGCAGGGCCGTCAGCCCGGCCACGCCGAACTTGTCCTGCTCGTGGCGATAGCCGCGCTCCAGCTTGTCCTGCGGCACCGGGTTCGAGCCGGTGGTGCGGGCCAGCCGGTCGACCGCGCCGACCAGTTCCGGCGAGGGCAGGTTGACCACCAGCTGCCGCGTGCGGCGCAGGTTCTCGGTGGTCTTCGAGCTGCCCTGCAGGCCGAGGAAGCAGCGCCAGCCGAGCCAGAACACCGAGGACATCGGCGCGAGGTTGTGGCTGCCGTCGGCGTTCACGGTGGCGAGCAGGGCGACGGGCGTGCCGAAGTAGAGGATCGAGGGATGGGCGGTGACGTGCATGGCGGGTTTCCTGGGTGGGTGGTTGACGGTTCCCAGGATGCCGGGCGGCGGCGCCCGGCGCGCTCCGGTTCTTGCCGTGCAATCGGGCATGAAACGCGCCCCGATCCGGCAAACCCGCTTCGCGCTCGCGGGCACGCCGGATGCTTCGTGCCAGGCGAGCCCGGCCTCGCGTGCGGGTGCGTTGGCGCGAGCCGCGTTCGGCGCCCCAGCATCGCGGCACGCCTCCATGCGAGGATGCGAAGTCGATCGGCGTCCGCGGCCCGGCATGCAGTGTTTCTCGGTCTTTCCAGCCAGCGGCCCTGACGTCGCCGCCCACCCGTGCGCCGCGCTCGCCATGCGAGGCGGCCTACCTGCGGAGATGCAACGATGCCCGATCCCGCCAATCCCGATTCCTCTTCCCCGGCCGCCCGGCCGGCCGCGCACGATGCGCTCGGCCACCTGCTCGACAGTCTTCACCAGCATGGTTTCCTGCGCGTCGCGCACGACTTCGTCGATACCAACAGCCATATCGCCGGCATGTTGTCCGGGCTCGACCAGCCGGTGGTGCAGAACGGCATGCAGAACCTGCTCGTGCTGCTGACTGCCTTGTCGCGCATCCCGCCCGAGCAACTGGAGCGCACCGCGCTGGCCGCCGGCGATGCGATCCGGCATGTCACGAGCTGGCAGCCGGCCGCGCATCACGACACGGCGCCCGGCGTGACGGGCGCGTATCGGCTGCTGCACGACGAGGCGCTGTGGCAGGCGCTGATGCCCTTGCTCGAAGCGCTGAAGGTATTCGCCGAGGGGCTGTCGCGCGGGCGGCCCGTCGCGAACGGCGGCGCGAACGGGACCTGAGCGACGCATGCGGCTCGGGTGACATGGGCGGGTCGGGCTTTGGTGATGCCGCTGCCCGACCCACGGCCGCCGCCCCTGCCTCGCGCGCGCGGCGCGGCTCAGGCGCGGCCCAGCCCGTCGTAGAGCCCGCGCTCGAAGCGCCCGTAGAGATCGACCACGCGCGCGTCGTAGAACGGCAGCATCTGCGTGAACAGCGCCCCCGTCACGCGCTTGGCGGGATCGATCCAGAAGTAGGTGTTCAGCAGCCCGGCCCAGCTACCCGAGCCGGCGCCGCGCCCGTGCGGCCCCGGCTCGCTGTTGAGATCGAAGGACAGCCCCCACTTGTGCGTCGCGCCGGGGAACTGGTCGAAGCTGTTCGACCAGGCCGGCTGGGCCGTCTTCATTTCGCGAACCTGAAGATCGCCGATCTGGTTGCGGAACATGCTCGCCACGGTGTCGGGCCGCAGCAGCCGCTCGCCGCGCCAGGCGCCGCCGTTCAGCAGCATCTGCAGGAAGGCGAGGTAGTCGCGCGGGGTGCTGAACAGCCCGCCGCCGCCCATGAAGAACTCGGGCCGCTGGTTGGTCTCGAAGGGTTCCGGCGTCAGCGAGCCATCGGCCTGGCGCCGATGCAGGGTGGCGACGCGGCGCTTCTGCGCGCTGCCGATCAGGAAGCCCGTATCGCGCATGCCGAGCGGCGCGAAGATCCGCTCGCGGAACGCCACTTCCAGCGACTGGTCGGTTACCGCCTCCACCAGCTTGCCCACCCAATCCATGCCGATGCCGTATTGCCAGCGCTCGCCCGGCTCGAATTCGAGCGGGGCCGCGAAGGCGCCGTTCAGCGAGTAGCCGATGTCGGGCATGCCCGTGACCTGTTCGTAGCGGCCCAGCGCCTCGCTCCAGATGCTGTAGGTATAGCCCGAGGTATGCGTGAGCAGGTGGCGCACCGTGATCGCGCGGCGCGCCGGGCGCAGCCTGGGCTGGCCGGCCGCGTCGAAGCCCTCCAGCACCCGCGGCGCCTTCAGTTGCGGCAGGATTTCGGCGGCGGGCTGGTCGAGCGCGAGCCGGCCCTGCTCGATCAGCTGCATGCAGGCGGTGGCGGTGATCGCCTTGGTCATCGACAGCATCCAGAACACCGTATCGGGGCCGATCGGCTCGCCGGCCGCGTTGGCCGGGCCGCGCGCGCCCTGGTAGGCGAGCCCGCGCTCGGTGGCGGGCAGCTTGCGGCTGCCGTCCTCCACCACGAAGTCCCACAAGGTCAGCAGCACCTCGACCAGCACCAGCGCGGCGATCGCCAGCGTCCAGGCGCCGAGGAAGGCCAGGTGCGC
>NZ_VWWK01000315.1:0-3891 GCF_011753035.1 Burkholderia sp. Ax-1720
TCGGCCTCGCCGGCCGCGCCGCGCTGGAATTGCAGCACGCCGTAGCCGTGCAGCGCTTCCGGGTGCCCGGGTGCCTGCTCGAGCGCGGCGCGGTAGTCGCGCGCGGCGTCGTCGAGGCGGCCGGTTCCGTGCGCGGCCTGGGCGCGGGCCAGTTCGGTGGCCGCCGTCGATGCCGGCGCCCGCGTCGCGGGCAAGCCGGCTTGTTCACCTGTCGTCATGGGATTCCCCCTGGTTGGCTTGTCGAGATCGCCTGCCGTCTTCATTGCCCGATCTGGATCATCCGCACGTAGTCGACCGGCGGCGAGCCGAGCGTCACGGCCAAGCGCAGGCCGCGCGGCAGCGGCATGCCGAGCGTGGTGGTATTGCTCACGCCGTGCTGGGCGAGAAACTGCGCGTAGACCTGCTCGATCGCGGCCTGGTTGCCGGTCCAGCCGCCCGGCGCGATCCACACCGAGAGCTGCATCGAGCGCGCGTCGTTGCTGGCCGTCACGCTGGCGAACCTGTCCATCTGCTTGAGCGCGTCGGCCAGCTCGGCCAGCGAGGCCAGCGGCGGCGAGGCGCTGCGCAGCAGCGCGTGCCCGCGCAACTGGTAGCGCACTACCTGCACGAAGGTCGGCCCGGCGCCGATGCCGGCATGGCGCACCAGTACCAGCTCGTTGGCATGGATGCGCAGCGGCGCGCCGAACACCTCGTCGGCGCTCACCAGGTTGAGCAGGTCGAACTGGAGCTGCGAGAAGTAGCGACCGAGCAGGCGCGTCTGCGCGAGATTGCCCGAGATGGTGTCGCGGCCGCGGATGGTCGAATCCAGCCCGCGCCAGGACAGCAGCGCGATCACCGCGATCAGCGCGATCGCCACCAGCATCTCGATCAGCGTGAAGCCGCGCGCGCGGCGCCGGGCCTCAGTAGCGCGCTTCATTCTGGACCACCGAGACCAGCTCGGCGAGCACGGTGCGGCTCGAGCCCGAGGCGTAGACGCTGACCTTCACCTGCCTGAGCCGCGGCATCGCCATGGCGCTCACCGACTGGCGGCAGACGAAGGCATACGGCCCCTGCGGACAGGCGAAGCTGGTGCTGCCCACCGGCGGAAACGCGGTGCTGATGCGGATCGCGCCGAGCGCGTTGTCGGCGCTCCACAGCGCCAGCAGGCGCATGCGCGCGGTATCGGTGTCGGCGGCGAGCGCGCCGATCGCGCGCATCACCGCGCCCAGCGCGATCGCCACGATCGCCAGCGCCACCAGCACCTCGATCAGCGTGAAACCCCGTTGCACCGTTCGCGCGGCGCGTCGCGTGCTGGATTCGATCCTCATTGCCCAGGTCTTGTGGTTGGTGTGCCGCCTCGCGTCCGGCGGCCTCCGGACGAACAGGCAAGGTAAGCAGCGCCTGTGGCAGCGGCATGTCGAAAGCTACGGACCTTTTGAGCGTTTCGCGCCGGCGGCGCGGCAGGGCCGAAAAAAGGGTGCGAGCGCGGGCGCCGGCCGGCGGGCCGCGGCGGGCATTGGAGCAAATGTTCCGTAACTTTCGTCATACCGGTGTTACGGGTGCTCCGATAGCCTCGCGGATCAAGGCAGCACGCCGGCGTCCCGACGCGCCGCGCCACGAGACATCGTCGAGAGAACAGGGGCCATAGATGACATCGAAGGGGGAAGGGATCGCGCTCGCGAGCACCGCCAGCACGCTGCCGCCCGACGCGGCGCGCGTCGAGCAATTGCTGGCCCGGGCTCGCGGCGCGCATCAGGAGGGCGCGCTGCAGCAGGCCGAGACGGCCTATGCGGAGCTGCTGGCGCTGGACGGCGAGCATCCCGAGGCGCTGCACCTGCTGGGCGCGCTGCGTTTCCAGCAGGGGCGGCTGGACGAGGCCGAGCCGCTGATGCGCCGCTCGGTCGAGCGGCGGCCCGCGCCGCTGTCGCTGGCCAATTACTCGGCGGTGCTGGTCGGGCTCGGCCGCGAGGAGGAGGCGCTGCAGCGGCTCGACGAGGCGCTCGCGATCCAGCCGGCCCACCAGCGCGCGCTGTTCCAGCGCGCCGGCCTGCTCGGCCAGCTGGGCCGCCACGAGGAGGCTTGCGCCGCCTACGACAGCCTGCTCGCGCAGGTGCCGAATTTCGCCGACGGTTATGTGAAGCGCAGCGAGGCGCGCCGGCTGCTGGGGCGCCTTGAGGACGCGCTGCGCGACTGCGATCGCGCCCTGCAACTGGCCGGCCGCAGCTTCGACGCGCAGCGCTCGCGCGGGCTGGCGCTGCGCGGGCTGGGCCGCTACCGCGACGCGGTCGACAGCTACGGCCATGCGCTGGCCTTGCAGCCGGGCCATGTCGAGGCGCTGTTCCTGCGCGGCGTGGCCTGGCTGGACCTGAGCGACGCGGCGCGCGCGCTGGCCGACTTCAATGCCGCCATCGCCGCGCATCCGGCCTTCGTCGACGCGCTGTTCAACAGCGCGATCGCGCTCGGCCAGCTGGATCGCCACGACGAATCGCTGGCGCGCTGCGATCGCGTGCTCGCGCTCGACCCCGGCCATGGTCCGGCGCTCGCGCAGCGCGGCAACGCGGCGGCCGAGCTGGGCCGCCTGCACGACGCGGTCGACAGCTACGCACGCGCGCTGGCGGTGCGGCCCGATGCGGCCGAGGTGCTCTGCAACCATGCCAGCGCCTTGCTCACGCTGGGGCGCCACGACGAGGCGCGGGACGCCAGCGAGCGCGCGCTGGCGCTCGACGCCGGCAATCCGCGCGCGCGCTTCATGCGCGGCCGCGCGCGCCTGGAGATGCATCGCTACGAGGCCGCGCTCGACGATCTCGACGCCGTGATCGCGGCGACGCCCGGCGACAAGCTCGCGCATTTCCAGCGCGCCAACGCGCTGCGCGCGCTGCGCCGCCACGACGAGGCGCGCCAGGCCTTCGCCGATGCGATCGCGATCGATCCCGACTACGTGATCGCGCATTGCACGCGCTCCTTCCTGTGCCTGGCCACCGGCGACTTCGAGGCCGGCTGGGCCGCCTACGAATGGCGCTGGCGCGACGGCCAGCTCGATGCCAGCCGGCGCGGCTTCGCGCAGCCGCGCTGGACCCACGGCATGCCGCTGGCAGGCCGCACGATCCTGCTCTATGCCGAGCAGGGCCTGGGCGACACCCTGCAGTTCTGCCGCTACGCGCCGCTGGTGAAGGCACTGGGTGCGCGCGTGGTGCTCGAGGTGCAGCCCGAGCTGATCGCGCTGCTCGGCTCGCTCGACGGGGTCGACGCGCTGGTGGCGCGCGGCGCGCCGCTGCCGCCCTTCGACCTGCATTGCCCGCTGATGAGCCTGCCGCTCGAATTCCGCACCGATCTCGACTCGATTCCCGCCGCGCTGCCGTACCTGCGCGCCGACCCGGCCCGCGTCGCGCGCTGGCGCGAACGGCTCGGCCCCGGCGACGGCCGGCCGCGCATCGGCGTGGTGTGGTCCGGCAATCCGCTGCACCTGAACGACCGCAACCGCTCGCTGGCGCTGGCCGAGCTGCTGCCGATGGTGGATGCGCGCCACGAGTGGATCAGCCTGCAGAAGCTGGTGCGCGACGAGGATCGCGCGGTGCTGGAGGCCAGCGCGATCCGCTTCGTCGGCGACCAGCTCGGCGATTTCGCCGATACCGCCGCCCTGGTCGAGACGCTGGACGCGGTGATCAGCGTCGATACCTCGGTAGCGCACCTGGCCGGCGCGCTGGGCCGGCCGCTGGCGGTGCTGCTGCCTTACACGCCCGATTTCCGCTGGATGCTCGATCGCGAGGACAGCCCCTGGTATCCCCAGGCGCGGCTGTTCCGCCAGGCCGAGGGCGGCGCCTGGCCGCCGGTGGTCGAGCGCGTGGCGGCGGCGCTGCCGGCCATCGTCGGCGGGGGCGCGGCATGAGCCGGGTGACCCCGGGCGTGGCCGCG
>NZ_VWWK01000316.1:0-3860 GCF_011753035.1 Burkholderia sp. Ax-1720
GCGCCGAGCCGCAGCAGATGCGCGGCGCCGGTGGCGCGCGCCACGCCCACCTTGCGCGCCTCCACGCCCAGCACCTCGACCGGGTACCGTGCCGCGATCCGCGCCGAGGCGTCGCGACAACTGTCGAGCACCACCACGATGCGCACCGCCTCCCGAGCCAGCGCGGGATGCCGCGCCGCCGCGACGGCGGCCGCCAGGCAGCGCGCGAGCCGCCTTGCCTCGTTGTGCGCGGGTATCACGATACCGATCATGCTTGCTCCCAGGTCCAGGCCATCGATCGACACGAAACCGCAATTTCGATGCCCAGCCGCCACCTCGTGCGAATCGCCTGCCCGAGGCGACTTGGAGATCGTGGCAGGCGCAACTTTCTGCACGGCACAGCGGTCGATTGAAGAAATCGCGGGCCAGCGGCACGGCGAACCCTGCCGTACCATTTCGGACCCCGCAGCAATCATTCGCGGCCATCGATCCCGCCATGGCGGGACCCTCGGCCGCCCTTCAGGGAGGAACGCCGATGCTTCATGAAACCCTCTGGTATCTGCTGGTCGGCGGCGTACTGATCGCGGTCGGCGTGCTGGGCTCGGCCCTGCATCGGCTGCCCTGCAGCACCGCGATGATCTATCTCGCGGTGGGCGCCGCGCTCGGGCCGGCCGGGCTCGGCATGATGGATCTCGATCTCGGGCGCGACGCGAAGCTGCTCAGGCAGATCACCGAGGTGGCCCTGCTGGTGTCGCTGTTCGCGATCGGCCTGCGCCTGCGGGTGGCCGCGCTGGACCGGCTCTGGCTGCTGCCGGTGCGGCTCGGCTTCGTCGCGATGATCGTCACGGTGCCGCTGCTGGCCGCCGTGGCCATGCCGCTGCTGGGCCTGGCCTGGGGCCCGGCGCTGCTGCTCGCGGCGATGCTCGCGCCCACCGACCCGGTGCTCGCCCACGACGTGCAGGTTCGCAACCCCGGCGACGTGGACCTGGTGCGCTTCGCGCTGTCCGGCGAAGGCGGCCTCAACGACGGCATCTCGCTGCCCTTCGTGCTGGCCGGCCTCGCGCTGTGCGGCCATGCCGAGCTGATCGGCGGCGCATCGCCCGCCTCGCTCCACTACGCGCTGGAGGTGGCCTGGGGCATCGGCGGCGCGCTGGCGATCGGCGCCGCGCTCGGCTGGCTCACCCTGCGCGGCGTCACCTGGTTGCGCACGCATCATTCGCAGGCGCTCGGCCTGGAAGGCTTCTTCGCGCTCGGGCTGATCGTGGTGGCCTTCGGCCTGGCCCAGCTCGCGCACGGCTTCGGCTTCCTGTCGGCCTTCGCCGCCGGCGTCGCGATGCGCCGCGTCGAGCATCGCGCGAGCGGCCCGAGCGCGCCGCGCGAGGTGATCGGCACCATCGACTCCACCAACGTGGGCGCCACCGCCCAGGACCCGCAGCGCGCCCACGCCTACATGGCCGAATCGGTGCTCGGTTTCACCATCGAGCTGGAGCGCATCGCCGAGGTGGTGGTGATGACCATGATCGGCAGCCTGCTGCCGGGCCTGCTGACGGCCCGCGGCTGGTGGCCGATGCTGGCGGTGGCCGCCGCGCTGATGCTGCTGATCCGCCCGCTCGCGGTGGCCGTCTCGCTGGCCGGCTCGCCCACCAGCCCGACCCAGCGGCGGCTGGTGGGCTGGTTCGGGATCCGCGGCATCGGTTCGTTCTACTACCTGCTGTTCGCGCTGGAATACGCGCCGGCCGCGGCGCGGCCGCTCGCGCCGGTGGTGCTGGCGATCATCGCGCTGTCGGTGGTCGCGCACGGCATCTCGGCCACGCCGCTGATGAACCGCTATCACCGCCACGCGCAGGTGAAAGACTGAGGTGTTCCGCGCGCCCTGGCTCGCCCACCACCCGCCGCCGCGCAGCGACGCGGCAGCCATGCAGGATCCGGCGCGCTTTTGAAAAAAATGCCCGCCGGATGCGAGTTTCGATCCGCGCACCGCGCCTCGCGCCTTGCCTGCCGGCGCCTCGCATCCCTGGTCCGGAACTTGCAGCCATCCTCGGGCGGCCGGCTCGATCCGGCCGGTCATCGCCCCTCAATCGCTTGCGTCCCTCCACGACAAGACAGCCCATGCCCCACATCCTGGTGGTCGACGACGACGCGGAAATCCGCGCGTCCATGGCGGCCCTCGCCGCCTCGCGGGACCTGCCCTGCGATACCGCCGGCTCGCTCGGGCAAGCGCGCGAGCGGATCGCCGCGCGCTTGCCGAGCCTGGTGCTCTGCGACCTGATGCTGCCCGACGGCAGCGGCCTGTCCCTGCTCGACGAATTGCCCCGCGAGCGCTGCGAATTCGTGGTCGCCACCGGCAATGCCTCGCTCGATACCGCGATCCGCGCGATTCGCCTCGGCGCCAGCGACTACCTGGTGAAGCCGTTCAACATGGAGCGCGTGCAGCGCCTGCTCTCGCGCGTGGCGCGCCAGGAGCAACGCGCCGACAATCTCGAGGCGCTGGCCGCCGAGCTGCGCCGCTCCTCGCGCTTCGGCAGCATGCTGGGCCGCTCGCCGGCGATGCTCGGCGTCTACGATGCGATCGCGCGCGTGGCCGGCACCTCCGCCTCGGTGCTGCTGACCGGCGAATCGGGCACCGGCAAGGAGCTCGCCGCGCAGACCGTGCACGACCTGAGCCCGCGCCACGACCAGCCCTTCGTGGCGATCAACTGCGGCGCGCTGCCGGCCAACCTGATCGAGAGCGAGATGTTCGGCCACGAGCGCGGCAGCTTCACCGGCGCCGAGCGCGATCATCGCGGCTTCTTCGAGCGCGCCGACGGAGGCACCCTGTTCCTCGACGAGATCAGCGAGATGCCGATCGAGCTGCAGGTGCGCCTGCTGCGCGTGCTGGAGACGCGCCGCGTGATGCGCCTGGGCGGCACGCGCGAGGTGGAGGTGGACGTGCGCATCGTGGCGGCCAGCAATCGCGATCCGCTCGCCTCGATCGACGAGGGCAGGCTGCGCGCCGACCTCTATCACCGCATCAACGTGTTCCCGATCGCGCTGCCGCCGCTGCGCGAGCGCGAGGACGACGTGGTGCTGCTGGCCGAGGCCTTCCTGGAAGCGCTCAACCAGCAGGCGGGCCGCGCCCTGCGATTCTCGGAGGCGGCCCGGCGCGAGATGCGCCAGCGCAACTGGCGCGGCAACGTGCGCGAGCTGCGCAACCTGGTGCAGCGCGCGGCGATCTTCTGCGAGGGCGAGCTGATCGACACGCTGCCGCTGTCGATCATCGACGAGCTGGCGCAGGCGGCGCAGGTGCCGGGCGAGTCGGTCTCGGTGCCGCTGGCCGTGCCGCTCGACGAGATGGATCGCCGCCTGGTGGCGGCCACCCTGGCGCACTGCGCGGGCGTCAAGGCCCATGCCGCGGAGATGCTCGGCATCAGCCTCAAGACGCTCTACAGCCGGCTCGCCGCCGATCCGGCCGAGGGCGGCTAGGCGCCGGGCGCAGCGCCGCGAGCGAGGCCGACATCCGCGCCAGCGCGTGCTGGGTCATGCGGCGGTCGTTGTCGTCGTAGTGTTCGCTCACGCGCGCCACCGGCGGGCCGAGGGCGTCGCGCTCGTCGGCCAGGCCCGGCCCCCGCGGCCCGCGGGCAGGGTTCGCATCCGCCGGCCGAACCGGCAACCACGCCATCCATCGTTTGAAAAATATGCCGGCCGGGCCGGCATCGCGTTTGCTACGGAATGTCTGATCCCGGCCGGCGATGCCGGGACGAATCCGGAGGACCCGCCCATGAGCCATGCCAGCCCCCAGGCGCCGCGGCGCTTTGCCAAGACCCCGCGCCCGCCCGCGCCGCGCCGTGAATCGAGCGCGCGCCACACGCCGCGCACCTCGCCCGGTGCCGGCGCGGCCCCGG
>NZ_VWWK01000317.1:0-3851 GCF_011753035.1 Burkholderia sp. Ax-1720
GCGGTGGAGATCACGCCGGCCGCCGCGCCCGCGCTGCGGCGCCGGCTCGACGCGGGCCGGCAGCTGTGCTTCTCGGCCGAGGCGATTGGCGCGAGCGGGCCGGCCGATCCGCATGCGGCCGACTGGTCGCGCGGCGTGCTGTTCGCGGACCGGATGCGGGTCGGCGCCTTCGCGGCCGAACTCTCGCGCTATCGCCCCGGGCTGCTGCGCTGCGATCCCGCCGTCGCCGAGCTGCGCATCACGGGTGCCTTCCAGATCGACAATACCGACAACATCCTGGCCGCCTTGCCGGCCACGCTGCCGGTGCGCGTGGTCTATCGCACGCGCTACTGGGTGACGATCGAACCAGCGCGGCGCGAGGCCTGAGCGGCAGGGCTCGGTCGATCCCGGCGGCGAAACGGCCTGCCTTCCATTGCGGAATCTCTCGCCTGGAATCTCTCGTCTGTCGGCGCAATCGCGCGCGGCGGCGTTAGAGGAATATCGGCCCGCTGGCGAAGGGCCTTCGACGGATTCGGGAGACCAAGCATGAAGACATCGGCACGAGCCGGCAGCGCGGCGCGCCTCGCCGGCCTGGCGCTGGCGGCCGGCGCGATGCTGGCGGGCCAGCCTGCCCACGCGGCGGCCGGCACCGGCGCGCTCACGCTGCGCGCGCAGGGCACCTCGACCACCACCACCCTGGTGCTGCGCGATGCCGGGCAGGACCCGGGCGGCAAGCGCCGCTACGCCTACGAGCTGCGCGTGGCGAACGGCGCCTGCCACGCGACGCTGGCGGGCGTGGTGCATCGCGTCTCGAAGACCGACGCGGCCGGCGACGATTCCACCTTCCTGCGCAACGGCGAGAGCGTCGACACCAGCGTGTTCCGCGACTTCGCCGACGGCCGCCAGGTGACGCTGACGATCGACGTCAGCTCGCCGAAACCGCAATACGCCGGCGTGGCGGTCGACCAGGCGCCGGCCGGCTGCGCCGACTGGCAGCACCTCGACAGCGAGTTCTACGCCCGCTGATCCGTCGCGGCGGTGCGCGATCCGGCGCCGCCCGCGCCGATTATGTCCCGATCTGAAACAAGCCGTTGTCGGTGCGCGCTATCGAATGGAACCGGTTCCATTTATAATGCGCGAGCCAAACGAAATGTAGGTGTCTTGTCTGGATCGCCTATTTTTCAAGATAACGGGCAGCGGCGGGGCGCGACGATCGGTGAGGACGTCGTGCCGAACGGCACGCGCCCGACCCGTCGCCCCAACCCAGAACGGACCATCATGACCACCCCACCCGACAAACCGGGCTCGCGGCGCCGCTTCCTGCAGACCAGCATCGCGCTGGTGCCGGCCGCCTCGCTGGCCGGCTGCGATCTCGGCAGGCACGAAGGCTCGGCGCCGGCGCAGTCCGCCGGCGCGCGCGCCGATGCCGGCCCCTACAAGCCGCGTTTCTTCGATGCCGCCGAATGGGCCTTCGTGCAGGCCGCCTGCGACCGGCTGATCCCGGCCGACGCCGAAGGGCCCGGCGCGCTGGAAGCGGGCGCGCCCGAGTTCATCGATCGCCAGATGGAGACGCCCTATGCGCACGGCGCGACCTGGTACATGCAGGGGCCGTTCCAGCAGGGCGCGCCGGAGCTGGGCTACCAGCTGAAGCTGGTGCCGCGCGACATCTACCGGCTCGGCATCGCGGCGGTCGACCGCTACAGCCGCACCGCCTACGGCAAGCCCTTCGCCGAACTCGACGCGGCCACGCGCGATACCGTGCTGGGCGCGCTCGAGGCCGGCAAGCTCGAACTCGGCGACGTGCCGGCCAAGGTGTTCTTCGGCCAGTTGCTGCAGAACACGCGCGAGGGGTATTTCTGCGATCCGGTGCACGGCGGCAATCGCGGCATGGCGGCCTGGAAGATGATCGGCTTCCCCGGCGCGCGCGCCGACTTCATGGATTTCGTCAATCAGGACGGCAAGCCCTATCCCTACGGGCCGGTGTCGATCAACGGGGAGCGCAGCTGATGGCCGAGAAGAAACCGCATGTCGATGCCGTGATCGTCGGCTTCGGCTGGACCGGCGCGATCCTCGCCAAGGAACTGACCGAGGCCGGCCTCAAGGTGGTCGCGCTGGAGCGCGGCGAGTACCGCGATACCTATCCCGACGGCGCCTATCCGAACACGCTCGACGAGCTGACCTACAACGTCCGCAAGAAGCTGTTCCTGGACCTGTCGAAGACCACCCTGTCGATCCGCCACGCGCCGGGAGACACGGCGCTGCCTTACCGGCAGCTCGCGGCCTTCCTGCCCGGCGAGGGCGTGGGCGGCGCGGGCCTGCACTGGTCGGGCGTGCATTTCCGCATCATGCCCGAGGAGCTGCGCCTGCGTAGCCACTACGAGGAGCGCTACGGCAAGAAGTTCATCCCCGAGGGCATGACGATCCAGGACTACGGCGTCAGCTACGAGGAGCTCGAGCCGCACTTCGACTTCGCCGAGAAGGTGTTCGGCACCTCGGGGCAGGCCTACCGCGTAAACGGCAAGGTGGTGGGCGACGGCAACGTGTTCGAGGCCGATCGCAGCGACGGCTTTCCGCTGGCCGCCCAGCTGAACACCTATTCCGCCCAGCGTTTCTTCGACGCGTCCAGATCGCTCGGGCTGCACCCCTACCGGCTGCCCTCGGCCAATACTTCGGGACCCTACACGAATCCCTACGGCGTGCAGATGGGGCCGTGCAACTTCTGCGGTTATTGCAGCGGCTATGCCTGCTACATGTACTCGAAGGCCTCGCCGAACCTGAACATCCTGCCGGCGCTCAAGCAGGAGCCGCATTTCGAACTGCGCTCGAAGTGCCACGTGCTGCGCGTCGAGCTCGACGACACCAGGAAGCGCGCCACCGGCGTGACCTATGTCGATCCGGCCGGCCGCGAGGTGTTCCAGCCGGCCGACCTGGTGATCGTCGCCGCGTTCCAGTATCACAACGTGCACCTGCTGCTGCTGTCCGGCATCGGCAAGCCTTACGACCCGATCTCGGGCGAGGGCGTGGTGGGCCGCAATTTCGCCTACCAGAACCTGTCGACCATCAAGGCCTTCTTCAACCAGGACACCTACACGAATCCCTTCGTCGGCGCCGGCGGCAACGGCGTGGCGGTCGACGATTTCAATTCCGACAACTTCGACCACGGCCCGCTCGGTTTCGTCGGCGGCTCGCCGATGTGGGTCAACCAGGCCGGCGTCAAGCCGGTCAGCGGGATCGCCACGCCGCCCGGCACACCGGCCTGGGGCTCGCAGTGGAAGAAGGCGGTCAAGGAGAGTTACGCGCACACCATCTCGATGGACGCGCACGGCTCGAACATGTCCTATCGCGACGTGTTCCTCGATCTCGACCCGACCTACCGCGATTCCTACGGGCAGCCGCTGTTGCGCATGACCTTCGACTGGAAGGACAACGACATAAAGATGGCGCGCTACGTCACCGGGCAGATGCACAAGATCGCCGAGGCGATGGGGCCCAAGGCGATCAGCGTATGGACCCGCGAGTTCGGCCAGCATTTCGATGCGCGCCAGTACCAGACCACCCACCTGGTGGGCGGCGCGGTGATGGGCGCCGATCCGCGCACCAGCGTGCTGAACCGCTACCTGCAGAGCTGGGACGTGTACAACGTGTTCGTGATGGGCGCCTCGGCTTTTCCGCAGGGCACCGGCTACAACCCCACCGGGCTGGTGGCCGCGCTGGCCTATTGGTCGGCACGCGCGATCCGCACGCAGTACCTGAAGAACCCCGGCCCCTTGGTGAGCGTATGAAGCAGAGCATCTTCTCGAGGAGCCCGCGTGCCGCGGCGTGGCGCGCGGCGATGGCGGCGGGCGTGGTGGCCGCCGCGGCGGCGCTGGCCT
>NZ_VWWK01000318.1:0-3791 GCF_011753035.1 Burkholderia sp. Ax-1720
CGCGGCTCGCCGCGGCGCTGGAGCGACAGTGCCGCGAGGGCACGCGCGCGGCCTTGCCGCCCGACGGCGGCGCGGCGCTCGACCGGCTGATCGAGGCGATCAACGGCACCGGCCGGCAGGCGGCCGAGCGCGAGGCCGAGCTGCTGGTGGTGCAGGCCGCCTATGCGCACGACCTGCGCACGCCGCTCACGCGCATCGGCCTGCGCAGCGAGATGCTCGACGACACGGCGATGCGCGATGCGATGGCCGGCGATCTTGCCGAGATGAACGAACTGGTGGAGGCCAGCCTGGCCTGCGCGCGGACCCAGTCGGGCGGGCTCGAATCGCCGCGCCGGGTCGACGCGGATCGCATGTTCGATACGCTGGTCGACAATTATCACGACGCGGGGCGCGTGGTCGAACTGGATGGCCGGGTCGGCCGGCCGATCGTCACCTGCCCGCATGCGCTGCGCCGCGTGCTGATGAACCTGATCGACAATGCGCTGCGCTACGGCACCGACGTGCGCCTGCGCGTGCGCGTGGAGGCCCAGCACCTGGTGCTCGCGGTGCTCGATTCGGGGCCCGGCATCGCGCCTTCGCAACTGGCGGCGGTGTTCGAACCTTGGTATCGCGCGCCGGAATCAGCCGCGAAGGCGAAGGGTTCGGGCCTGGGCCTGGCGATCGCGCGCCGGCTGGTGAAGGCGATGCGCGGCGATCTTCAACTGCGCAATCGTCGTGGCGGCGGGCTCGAGGCCACCTTGCGGCTGCCGCTGGTGATCGCCTGAGGATGAGGGTTGCGCGGCGGTGGCGTCGAGGCGATTCGACTGCATCTCGAGAGCGGCAGGCACCGCTTGATTGCCTGACGGCCGGCGGCGTCGCGGGGTTCCGCGCCGGCCGCCGTGTTGCTCGATGACGAAAGGCATGGCGTTTCGCGTGCTGCCTGGCGAAGCGACATCCCGGGACGGAGATCCGAGCCCGTCAGTGATGCGCATACAGCGAGGCCGTGTCGACCGGCACGAGACGCGCGCCCGATTCCGCGCCGGCATGGCCTTCGGCGCCATACGAGGTCTTCGCGACATCGGCCTGGTCCATCATCCATTGCGCCGCTTCGGCGTGGAGCGTCTGCGCGCTCTGCCCGCGCTGCGATGCCGGCGCGCCGGCGAGCGGGTCGTAGTGCGGGGCCGGGCCGTAGCCGCTGGCGAAGGCGGCCGGGGCCGCGGCGATACCGGCGGCGACGATCGCCGCGATCAGGTAGGGCTTGAACATGATGCTTTACCTCGAGTCGATGAGTGTGAGAGTGGACGATCGCTGGTTCGCGGCGTTCAGCTGCCGCGATAGAGGTCCTGCAGGGCGGCGAGCTGGCCGTCCTTCTGTGCCTCGACCAGCTGGGCGCGGACTTCGGCACGCGTGAGCGGATGGTTCATGGCGCGGGCGACCTGCGTTTGCACGCTGTCCTGGGCCGGGGTCGATTGGACGGGCATCGCGGCGAAGGCGCTGGCTGCCGTGGCGGACAGGGCGGCGACGGCGAGCGACAGGACGAGTTTCGAGGCTTTCATGGTGTTCTCCAGTTTCAGTGAATGTTCGGCAGTGCTTGAGTGAAGCATCGGGTGATGCTGCGTGGCTGCGTGCGGATCAGCTGCCGCGATAGAGGTCCTGCAGGGCGGCGAGCTGGCCGTCCTTCTGCGCCTCGATCAACTGGGCGCGGACTTCGGCGCGCGTGAGCGGATGGTTCATGGCGCGGGCGACCTGCGTTTGCACCGTGTCCTGGGCCGGAGCCGATTGGGCGGGCATCGCGGCGAAGGCGCTGGCGGCGGTGGCGGACAGGGCGGCGACGGCGAGCGACAGGACGAGTTTCGAGGCTTTCATGGTGTTCTCCAGTTTCAGTGAGTGTTCGGCAGTGCTTGAGTGAAGCATCGGGTGATGCTGCGTGACTGCGTGCGGATCAGCCGCCGCGATAGAGGTTCTGCAGGGCGGCGAGCTGGCCGTCCTTCTGCGCTTCGATCAACTGGGCGCGGACTTCGGCGCGCGTGAGCGGCGCGTTCATCGCGCGGGACACTTGCGTCTGCACGGTGCCCTGGGCCGGAGCCGATTGGGCGGGCACCGAGGCGAAGGCCGAGGAAGCGGCGGCGAACGAGGCGGCGAGGGCAAACGACAGGGCGATCTTCGAGACTTTCATGGTGTTCTCCTGGAACGGTTCAGTGGTCGGTGATGCGTCGGGGTTTCGCGTCGTCCGGTCGTTGCCGGCCGGGTGACTGGCCGGTTTGCGTTTGCGTCCGGCGTGAAAGCATTACAACCGGCGCACGTATCTCGTGTGTTTCGTCGAAGCGGGTTTGTTGCAAGCACATGTATCGGATACGCGGGCGGATACGTTGCGACACAAATCTCGGGGCGGCGGGGATTCCGACCCGGTATTTCCGGGCTGCGAAAGCGGGGAAAGCCGGTGGAGAGGCTTGTCGGAAGGGCATGGGCAGGCGCTCGCGTGCCAAGGGCCGTCACGGCCCGCTACGGCCTGCCATGGCCCGCTATGGCCTGCCATGGCCCGCTATGGCCGCTATGGCGCCCCATATGAACGAAACCCCGAATCGCCTGACCGGCGATCCGGGGTTTTTGCCTTCCGCCGCCGGCAGGCCCCGGCAGCGCCACGCTCAACCGAAGGTGAAACTGAAGGCCTTGGCGCCCGGATCGAGGAATTCGATCGTGAAGGTATGGTCGCGTACCGGCCCGCGCTGGCGCACCAGTTGATACAGGCGCGAGGCGTCGATGCTGCCGCTGCCGTCGGCGGCGACATCGGCGCCATGCGCGTCGCCGGGCGGCGTGCCGTCGATGCTCACGCGAAAGCGCAGCGGTTTGCCGTCGGCGCCGGGCCCGAGCACCAGGTGCAGGTCGCGCGCATGGAAGCGGTAGCTCAGGCGCGCGCCCGGCGCGGCCGCCACCGCCGATTCGGCGCCCACGTTCCACTGCCCGGCCAGGGCAAAGGTATTGAGCGCGAGCCGCGCCGGCGTGCTGTAGGCCGCGTCGTGGTCGGGCCGCACCGGCTCGGGCGAGGCGAAACCCTGCGCCTGGCGGTAGCCCACGTAGGTTTCCTCCGAGCCGATGTCGTCGGGGTCGGCCGGTGCCAGGGCGCCGGTCGCCACCGGCGCGCCGCCGTCGGCCGCCGGCATGCCGTGGCCGGCGTCGGCCAGCAACTGCCGGATCGCGCGCTCGGCGTCGTCGTAGCCGCCCTCGCCGAAGTGGTGGAAGCGGATCCGGCCGTTCGCGTCGGCGATATAGAAGGCCGGCCAGTACTGGTTGTCGAACGCCTGCCAGATCCGGTAGTCGTTGTCGGTCGCGACCGGGTAATGGATGCCGAGGTCCTTCAGCGCGCGGCGCACGTTGCCGGGATCGCGCTCGAAGCCGAACTCGGGCGTGTGCACGCCGATCACCACCAGGCCGTCCTTGCCGTAGCGCTCGGCCCAGGTCTTCAGGTAGGGCAGCGTGCGCAGGCAGTTGATGCAGGAATAGGTCCAGAAGTTGACCACCACCACCTTGCCGCGCAAGGCGTCGCGCGTGAGCGGCGGCGAATCGAGCCAGCCGCTCGCGCCGTCGAGCATCGGCAGCTCGCCCTCGTCGCGCAGGCGGATCGGCGCCAAAGCTGGCGCTGCCGGCGGCGTCTGGCGCGTGGCCTTGCCCTGGTCGTCGGCGCCGCGCTTGCCGAGCAGGCCCACCAGGCGCGTCTCGAGCCCGCTGGTGGGCGTGCTCGGCAGTTGCGCGAGCGCCTGCGTATCGAAGCCGAGCGCGATCGCGCCGGCCGCGAGCAGCACCGCCGCGCCCGT
>NZ_VWWK01000319.1:0-3780 GCF_011753035.1 Burkholderia sp. Ax-1720
ATTCGGCCTCGATGCTCGACGGCGCTCGCCTGGCGCTCGCCAAGGGCCTGCTGGTCGCGCTGTTCGACGCGGCGGCGCGCGAGCGCGCCGAGGTGGCGCTGATCGGCTTCGGCGGGCGCGGCGCCGAGCGGCGTTTCGGGCCGGCGGTGCCGCGCTGGTGGAACGAGCGCTGGCTCGAACCGGTGGCGGGCGGGGGCGGCACGCCCTTGTCGGCCGGCATCGCGATGGCGCAATCCCTGCTCGCGCGGATCGCGCGGCGCAGGCCCGGCGCGCCACGCACGCTCTGGCTGCTGAGCGACATGCGCACCGACGAGATGCCTTCGCGACCGGCCCAGGCCGACGAGATCCACCTCGTCGACTTCGACGATGCCGCCGTGCGGCTGGGCAGGGCGCAGCGTCTGGCGCGCCGGTGGGAGGCTTCGTGCCGCCGGCCCGAGGATTTGATTTCCCGGATCGATCGCAACTAACGGTCTGCCCGAACCAGCCCTGACAATTCCACCTCGTCCTTCTGCCACCGCCTTCCCGAACCAGGTTCGGCAAGGGCAGCGGCGATAACTGCCCAACTTCTCCCCGCTCGCCCGCCATCTCCTGCCGGCATCGCGACATCCGCGAATTATCGCTTTCGATGTTAGTAAAACTACGTTTCTTGTCTTCAAGATGCGGCTGCCCACAAGCACTGAAGAAAACGCTTAATTCCTTGATTGTTATGAAATAAAGCGAATTCAAAGCGTTCTCGGGCGTAAACCCTAGATTGCCGACCTGCCTCGCTAGCGCTAAATTTCGTTGCAACACTACAAGAAAAGCAGAGTTTTACTAACACCCTGCTGGACTGTCAGCAGGCTTTCGCTGTCCATGTCGATGTTGAGGAGACAACACACTATGGAAGACACCGGAGTCGCCGACGTCGCTGAGGTCGGATCACGCAGACGGTTTCTCGCGGGGCTGGCCGCCACGGCCGGCACGTTCGCGCTGTCCTCGCTGCCGGGCGTGGCCCGGGCCCAGCAGAAGGTGTTCGTGCCGTTCAGCAACAAGAGCCTCGATTACTACTTCTTCGCCACCCAGCAGGAAGCCGTGAAGCGTGCGGTGGAGGCCAAGGGCTGGACCTTCCAGGCCGTCAACGCGAACTTCAGCACCACCACCCAGCTCGAGCAGTGGCAGAGCCTGCTGCTGAAGAATCCCTCGGCCATCATCGCCGACCCGATCGACAGCCAGGCGATCGTCAGCGTGATCAAGAAGTACAACTTCAAGAAGATCCCGGTCGGCATCATCGATACGCCGGCGCTCGGCGGGGACGTGGCGATCACGGTCGATTTCGACAATCGCGCGGGCGGCGTGATGGCGGCCGAAACCATCGTGGCGGCCTTGAAGAAGCGCTACGGCAGCGCCAAGGGCACCGTGCTGAACTGCTACGGCGCGCTGCAGTCGGTGGCCTGGCGCCTGCGCAAGGAGGGCTTCGAGGCCACCATGAAGCAGTATCCCGACATCAAATTGATCAGTCGTCCTACCGAGGGGCTGCTCAAGAACATGCTGTCGGTCACGCTCGACACGCTGTCCGAATATCCCGCGCTCGACGCCGTGCACGCGCCCAGCGATTCGCCGGCGCGCGGCATCGTCACGGCGCTGCAGCAGAAGGGCAAGTGGAAGAAGGTGGGCGAGCCGGGGCACGTGATCTTCGTGAACATCGACGGCGAGCCGGCGGCGCTGCAATGGATCGGCGACGGCTACATGGACGCGGTGGTCTCGCAGGATCCGATCGCCTACGCGCAGATCACCGTCGAGATGCTCGACCGCTATTCGCTCAAGGGCCAGCCGGTGCCGCTCGGGCCTTACCAGAACAATCAGTACTTCTGGGAAAAGGCGCAGATCACCAAGTCCGATACCGGCGCGAGCCTGGTGATTCCGCCCTTCGTGGTGGACGGCGGCTCGGTCAAGGACAAGCGCCAGTGGGGCAACATCGCCTACAACGAATGGGGCCTGCGCTACAGCTGAGCGGGCCGGACGGCGCCTTCGCGGCGCCGCCGCCTCTCCCCGAAGCGCATTTCACCGGCAGCACCCGTCGATCGAGGTTTTTCGTGATGGACAGCAGCAGCGATTACATCCTGAGGACGCACGACGTCGTCAAACGCTACAAGGCCCTGGTCGCGCTCGACCGGGTCTCGATCCACATTCGGCGCGGCACCATCCACGGCCTGCTCGGCGAGAACGGCGCCGGCAAGTCCACCCTGGTGCGCCTGATTTCCGGGCAGACCGCGCCCAGCGAGGGGCGCATCGTGTTCGACGGCACCGAGGTGCAGGGCAGCGACGTGCGGCGCATGGAGTCGCTCGGCGTGTTCCTGGTCACGCAGGAGCCGATGATCGTCGATTCGATGTCGGTCGCCGACAACCTGATGCTCGGCCGCTGGCCGCTCAAGCGCGGCTGGACGCGCCAGGTCGACCAGCGCGCGCTGCTCGGGAGCGTCGAGACCGCGCTGGCCGGCACCGGGCTCGACCCGCGCATGCCGGCGCGCTTCCTGTCCGCGGTGGCCAGGCGCAAGCTCAACATCCTGCGGGCCCTGCACAGCGGCGGCAAGCTGCTGATCCTCGACGAGCCGACCACCGCGCTGACGCTGGCCGATCGCGAGCAGATGTTCGCCTTCATGCGTGAGCTGCGGGCGCGCGGCGTGAGCTTCGTGTTCATCTCGCACTACAACGAGGAGATCCTCGATATCTGCGACGGCGTCTCGGTGCTGCGCAACGGCCGGCTGGCCGGCGAGCACGACGACCTGGGCGAGATCGATTCCGACGGCTTGTCGGAGCTGGTGATCGGCCGCGACGTGCCGCTGTTCCATCGCGATCGCGAAGCCGCCTCGGCGCGCGCCGCGCGCTCGGCCGATGCGGCGCCGGATACGGCGGCCACCGCCGGCGGCACCGGCAAGGGCATCAACACGGGCACCGGCAAGGGCAGCGGCGCGCCCACCGCCTGGCGCGTCGAGGACCTGGTCGCGCCCGGCATCGAGGTGCCGCGCTTCGAGATCGCGCCCGGCGAGATCGTCGGTTTCGCCGGCCTGCCGGGCTCGGGCGCCAAGGCCTTCGCGCTGGCGCTGTTCGGCCTGAATCGCGCGCGCCGCGGGCGCCTCTGGCACGACGGCGCGAACCACGCGCTGCCCGACCATCCCGGCACCGCGTTCCGGCGCGGCATCGCCTACCTGTCCGACGACCGTCATCGCGACGGGCTGGTCGGCCTGCAGAGCATCGCGCACAACATCACGCTGTCGAGCCTGGCCGACGTCTCGCGCGGCGGCGTGATCGACCGGCGCGCCGAGCAGGGCGTGGTGCGCCGCTACTTCGAGCATTTCCGCGTCAAGGCCGCCACGCCCGAGGTGCTGCTCGGCACGCTCTCGGGCGGCAACCAGCAGAAGGTCTGCCTGGGCCGCGTGCTGGCCACCGCGCCGGGCCTGCTGATCCTCGACGAGCCCACGCGCGGCATCGACGTCGGCGTCAAGGAGGAGGTGCACCGCATCGTCGACGAACTGACCCGGGCCGGGCTGTCGGTGATCGTCATCACCAGCGACCTGGACGAGATGGTGCGGCTGGTGGATCGCGTCTGCGTGTTCGTCGGCGGACGCATCGAACAGGAATACCAGGGCGAGCGGATCGCCAAGGACGCGATCCTGCAATCGGCGTTCGGCGCCGCGCCCGTGATCTGAACGACAGGAGACAGACTCATGCAATCGAGAAGCGAGATTCAGGCGGGCGCCGCGGCGCCCGGCGCGGCGGCACTGGCGCAGGGCGGCGGGGTGG
>NZ_VWWK01000320.1:0-3755 GCF_011753035.1 Burkholderia sp. Ax-1720
AGCGGCAGCTGCACGTGCCGCAGCCGCTGGCGCCGGCTGTAGCCGAGCGCGCGCGCCGCGTCGAGCGCGGCGGCCGGCACCGCCTCGATGCCGGCGCGCAGCGCCTCGGCATGGAAGGCGCCCTTGTGCAGCGAGATCACGATCACACTCCAGATGAAGGGCGTCAGGGGGTTGCCGCCGAGGTGGCGCAGCGCATTGCTGATCAGCATGTTGAGCACCAGGAAGGCGCAGAACAACTGCACCAGGGTGGGCGTGTTGCGCGTGAGTTCGACGAAGGCGCGCGCCGGCACGGCCAGCGCACGGTTCGGCGAGATCAGCAGCGCCGCCAGCGCCACGCCGGCGGCCAGGCTGCCGATCACGGTGGCGCCCGACAGCAGCAGCGTCACGCCGGCGCCGTGCAGGAAGGAGGCGAGTTCGTCGGGTTCGAGCGCGAAGCGGTAATCGAGGCCGACGCGCTGCAAGGCGCCGACCGCGCCGGCCAGCAGCGCGCCGCTCATGAACGCTGGGCCTGGAGCTTCTCGTGCAGGTCCAGCACCGCGCGCGAGGGCGTCATGCCATGGCGCTTCTCGACCTCGAGCAGCCAGCCGCTGCGATGCCATTGCTGCACGATCTTCTCGAGCGCGGCCTGCGTGTCGGCCTCGCCCTTGCGCACCCAGATCACCGAGGGCGACGGGATCAGCTCGTCGCCGCCGGCGATGGTGTAGTCCTTCCAGTCGGGATTGCGCGCCACCAGCAGGCGCAGCGTCGGCGCGACGTGCACGGCCGCCACGCAGTTGTTGCCGCGCAGCGCCAGCAGCGATTCGGGCTGGCCGCGGAAGGCCTTGACCTGGGCGCCGTATTGCTCGGCCAGCGGCTTGGTGTAGTTGCTGCCCTGCGAGACGCACACGGGCTTGCCGTGCAGATCGCTCCAGCCGTGGATGCCGCTGTCCTTGCGCGTGATCAGCGCCCCGCCGATCTCCTCGAAGGGCGTGGGCGGATGGCTGAGGATCTCGTCGCGCTCCTTGGTGACCTCCATGTTCGCGATCAGCGCATCGACCTTGCCCTGCTGGAGGAACTGCACGCGGTTCGAGGGCTGCACGGGCACCAGTTCGGCGCTCACGCCGAGCTGCCTGGCGACGTCATTGGCCAGGTCGATATTGAAGCCGACCGGCTTCTGCGTGGCCGGATCGAGCGAGCCGAACGGCGGCCCCGAGAGGATCACGCCGATGGCGATCTGGTGGCGCTGGTGGATGTGGTCGAGCGTGGCGTCGGCACGGGCCGACGCGGACCAGCCGGCAAGGCCGAGGGTGGCGCAAAGCGCGCCGGCGAGCAGTCGGCGAACGGAAACGGAACGGGGCATGGACATGGAGCGGCGCGGGTGATCGATACGGCCCGGCGCTCGCGAGGGGCCGGCGGATCCGCTCGGCATGGCGCGGACGCCGGGTTTCGGGAGCCGCTATTGTTGGCAGTTCGCCGCGATGGCGGAACCAAGAAATTTTCATACCGATATCGGCTGCCGGCATTTGCGCGAGAGGCCGGCGCCGCCCTGCCCGCGTCGATGCGGGCAGGTTCCGACGTGAGTGCTGAAGCGAGTGCTCAGGCCCCGCTGCTGGCCTGCTGCGTGGCGGCGTTGCCACCACGACGCGACGCCAGCCCGGCGCCGCCGTAGCGTTCGGCAGCCGGCTGCGGCCTGATCTGCGGCGCGGTGCTTGCCGGGCGCGCACGCGCCGGCTGCGCCGCCTTGCGTTCCTCGCGCAGGGCCGGCAAGTCGACCAGCGAGCGGTACAACTCGAGATAGCGCTCGGTCGGCCCGGCCCAGCTCGAATCGCGCTGCATCGCATTGCGTTGCAGGACCCGCCAGGCCTGCGGCTGGCCGAACGCATCGAAGGCGCGCTCGAGCGCCTGCACGATGTCCTCGGCGCGTTCGCCGTCGAACAGGAAGCCGGTGGCGCCCTGCTCCGGCGTGGCGCGTTCGTGCGCGTGCGGTGCCGCCTCGGCCGCGCGATGATCGACGATCGTATCGGCCAGCCCGCCCACGCGCGAGGCCACCGGGATCGTGCCGTAGCGCATCGCGTAGAGCTGGGTGAGCCCGCAGGGCTCGAAGCGGCTCGCGTGCAGCAGGATGTCGGCGCCGGCATGCAGCCGGTGCGCACGCGGCTCGTCGTAGCCGATATGCACGCCGAGCCGCCCCGGCCAACGCGCCGCGAGCTGGCGCAGCGCGTATTCGATGCTGGCCTCGCCCTGCCCCAGCACGGCGAACTGCGCGCGCGGCCAGCGCTCCAGCGCGGCCGGAATCGCCTCGCACAGCCGGTCGGCCAGCTTCTGCGTGGTCAGGCGGCTGCCGATCGCCACCAGCGGCGCGAACGGATCGGTCGGCAGTCCGTAGCTCTGCTGCAGCGCACGCTTGCAGGCATGCTTGCCGACCAGGTCGTCGACGCCGTAGCCCTGTGCGATCAGGCTGTCGTGGCGCGGGTCCCAGAGCGTGTCGTCGATGCCGTTGACGATTCCCGAGAGCTTGTCGCGATGCGCTTCCAGCACGCCTTCCATGCGATTGCCGAAGCGCGGCGTGAGGATCTCGCGCGCATAACGCTCGCTGACGGCCGACAGGCGGTCGGCATAGACGATCGCCGCCTTCATGCAGCTCAGCGCGCCGTAGAACTCGATGCTGTGCGGCTCGTGCGGCGCGGCGGCCAGCAGCTCGGACGGGATCCCCGCGTAGGGCGCGAGGCCCGGCGGATAGTTGCCCTGGAAGGCCAGGTTGTGGATCGTGAACACGCTGCGCGCCGGCGCGCCCGCCAGCTTCATCAGGAGCGGCGTGAGGCCGGTGTGCCAGTCGTGCGCGTGGACGATGTGCGGGCGCTTCACGCCGCGCACGCCCGAGGCGATCCGCGCGGCGGCCGCCGACAGCGAGGCGAAGCGCACGAAGTTGTCGAGGTAGTCGCGGCCGCCCTCGTCCTGGTAGAGGCCGCTGCCGCGATGGCCATACAGATGATTCATTTCCAGCAGCAGCACCGGCACGCCGGTGTCGGGCATCGCGGCGCGCCACAATCGCGCGTCGCCGCCGGGCAAATCGCGCAGGTAGCCGAGCGGCGTGGGCGCGAGCGCCTGCTCGAAGGCGCTTTCGTAGCCGGGCAGCAGGATCGACACGTCGATTCCGCGTTGACGCAGCGCACTCGCGCAGGCGCTGACCATATCGCCGAGACCGCCGCTCTTGGCGAGCGGCGCCGCTTCGGCGGCGACCATCAGGACATTTGGCGCCAAGGTAACTCCCAGTTCGGACAGGTGATGGACGGGCTTGGGTTGGCATGTCGTGGCATGCCGCCCCCTGGCTTTAGCAAGCTCCAAGCCAGGTCTGTCGAATGGAAGAAAAAAACGCGCGGGGCCGCGTCGCGTCATGCGGCGATGCGGCATGGATTCGCCGGCGCTCGGTAGTCGGCTTGCCTGGCCCTTGTAGTTTTGACATCGCCGCGACAGCGACTTGTACTTTTGGCCGCCAGGCTTGCGCGGCGCGGCATACCGGCGGGAATCCGGATACTCGCGCGCGGCTTTCCGGCGCTCGCCCGGCCCGCCGCCAGACAAGCCGGCGCTACCAGCGCAGCACGCGCCGCCCGAGCAGCCCGCCGGCCAGCGCCGGCACCGCCATCCCCACCAGGTACCAGAGCGCCCAGAACGGCACGGCCGTCTCGGGGCAGCGCAGGCAATACACCAGGGTGCCGATCGCGCCGGCCAGCAGCCCGGCCACGCGGCCGGCCGCGACGGGCCGGGTGGCGGCCAGG
>NZ_VWWK01000321.1:0-3738 GCF_011753035.1 Burkholderia sp. Ax-1720
ACGGCGCGCTGGCGGCCATCGCGCTGGCCGCCCGAGGGCCGCGTATCGCGCTGGCCGGCGCGCTGGGCGCATCGCTGCTGCACCTGCTCGCGCTGCGTCTCGGGCTGCCGCCGTTCAGCGCGCCGTTCGCGATCGCCGCCAATCTCCTGCGCATCGCGTCGCGCGAGAGCGTCGCGCCATCTTCACCCGCCGCGCCAGCCACGCCCGGCGCGCCGGCACCGCCCCTCACCACCGCCACCCACCATGAGCTTCGTCCACCACGCTGACACCCGCGCCGCCGCCGGCCCGATCTCCGCGGCCGAGCAGCGCGCCCGCCTCGACCTCGCGGCCGCCTATCGCCTGGTCGCGCTCGACGGCCACGACGACCTGATCTACACGCATCTGTCGGTGGCCGTGCCCGGCGAGCCCGGGCATTTCCTGATCAATCCCTTCGGGCTCGCCTTCGAGGAGGTGCGCGCCTCGAACCTGGTCAAGATCGACCTGGCGGGCAGGCGCATCGGCGATGGCCCGCACCAGGTCAACGCCACCGGCTTCGCGCTGCATGCGGCCGTGCACGCGGCACGCGCCGATGCGGTCTGCGTGATCCACCTGCATGCCAAGGCCGGCATCGCCGTCTCGATGCAGCCGCAGGGCTTGCTGCCGGCCTCGCAGCATGCGCTGCGCTTTCACGGCGACCTGGCCTGCCACGACTACGAGGCGCTGGCCTTCACGCCGGCCGAAGGCGCGCGCCTGGTCGAGCGGCTCGGCGACAAGTCGGCTATGCTGCTGCGCAATCACGGCACGCTGACGGTCGGCCGCACCGTGGCCGAAGCCTGGGTGCGCACCGCCACGCTGCTGAAGGCCTGCGAGATCCAGCTGGCCGCCCAGGCGGGCGGCCTCGCGCCGGTGCTGCCGGCGCCCGAGGTGATCGCGCGCGCGGCCGAACAACTGCGCGACGGCGGCGCGCTCGAGGGCGAGCTGGAATGGCCGGCCATGCTGCGCCGTCTTGATCGCCACGAACGTCATGCGCGCCCCGGCGAGGCGTCGTATCGCGATTGACTCGTCCCGCCCTGAATCGTCCTGTTTGCCTGCATCCCTGACCTGGAGACCTGCCATGCCCACCTTTCACGTCGATCTGTTCGAAGGCCGCAGCGCCGAGCAGAAACGCCGCTTCATCGAGGCCATCACGCGCGTGACCTGCGAGACGCTCGACTGCCCGCCCTCGGCGGTCGACATCATCCTGCACGAGGTGAAGAAGGAGAACTGGGCCACCGGCGGCAAGCTGTGGTCCGACGCGGACGCCGGCTGAGCGCCGCGCCCGAACTCGCTCGAACCCGCCCGGCCCCGCCAAAACGCAACGCGCCGCGAATATCGCGGCGCGTTCTGCTTTCCGGCGCGGGACCGCGCTCGAATCCGGCGCGTCCCGCTCGCTTCGGTCGAGGTTCAACCCCAGCCGGCCATCATCGCCCCCATCCCCGCCAGCAGGCCGCCCATCAGGCGATTGAGCGCACGCACGCGCGTCGGGCGCTGCAGCAGGCGGCTCAGGCGCTGCGAGAACAGCGCCATCGAGGCCACCCCGAGCGCGAACAGCAACGCGAACGTGGCGGCCAGCACCAGGTACTGCTGGTTCACGCTCCAGCTCGCCTCGCTGCTGATGAACTGCGGGAAGAAGGACGGGAAGAACAGCAGCGTCTTCGGATTGAAGCCCGAGGTGGCGAGGCCGCGCCAGAACAGGCCGCGCCGCGAGGCAGCCGTCTCGGCTTCGGCCTCGCCCGTGCCAGGCGCCTCGCCCTCGGCCGGCGCGACGATCGCGCCGCCGCGCCACTGCCGGTAGCCGAGCCAGACCAGGTAGGCCGCGCCGACCCAGCGCAGCACGCCCAGCGCGCGTTCGTCGACGTGCAGCAGCGAATTGAGGCACAACGCGGTCAGCACCAGTTGCAGCAGCACCGCCACGGTGCCGCCCCAGACGCAGGGCAGCGCGCGCCGCCAGCCGGCGCGCAGCGCATGGCTCATGGTGAGCAGGTTGACGGGACCGGGGGCATAAACGAGCACGAGCGCGGCGGCGAGGAAGGACAGATAGAGCTGGAACGACATGTCGGAGCGGGCGGATTCGGGTAATTCCGTGATGCGACCCGGCGACGGCAGCGCCGCCGGTTTCGGACGGTAACGAGGGTGACGGATGCCCGTCCTGCCCGGCCTCGCGACTCGTGATCGCGCTAGCTGATCGAAACGGGGGGTGGCCGGATCGGTCATGCCGGGCAACAAGGCATACGGAAAATATACGCGGCGAGGCGCTGAAAAGGCTTCCGCTTATCCCGTGGTTTCCGCCCAAAACCGGAAGCTTCTTCAGATAGAATCGCCATTCCGCGAACAAAATTCCAGAACCTCATGGCCACCCGCGAACGCTCGCCCAAATCGCTCGACAACCAGGACCGCAAGATCCTGCGCGCGCTGCAGTCCAATGCGCGCCTGTCCAACGCCGAACTGGCCGAACAGGTCGGCATGTCGACCACGGCCTGCTGGAACCGCACGCGCCAGCTCGAGACCGACGGTTATATCGACGGCTACGTCGCGCTGGTGAATCCGCGCCTGCTCGGTTACGCCGACATCGTGATCCTCGAGGTCACCCTCGACCGCCACGAGGACGATGCGCTGGCACGCTTCGGCGCCGAGCTGGCCGCGCTGCCCGAGGTGCTGGAGGCCTACCTGGTATCGGGCGAATACGATTACTGGATCAAGGTGGCGGTGGACGGCACGGCCGGCTACGAGCGCTTCCTGCGCGAGAAGCTCTACAAGATCTCCAGCATCCGCCATAGCCGCTCGATGTTCGCGCTGCGCTGCGTGAAGGACGTGCCGTCGATGCAGGTCTGAAGCGGGCGGCGCGGCGGCGAGCGCCTCAGCGCCGCATCGTCAGCACCATGCGGAACCGGACCTCGCCCGAGCGCATGCGTTGGTAGGCCAAGGCGGCCTGCTCCAGCGGCAGGGTCTCGATGCGCGGGCGCACGCCGGCCAGCACGCTGAAGTCGAGGGTGCGCTCGTTCTCGTGCGGCGTGCCGGTGATCGAGCCGATCACGCCGCGCTCGCCGCCCACCAGGTGCCCCGCCGAGACCGGCAGCGGGTCCTTGCCCGCGCCGAGCACCACCAGCCGCCCCTGCGGCGCGAGCCCGGCCATCAGCGCGGCCACCGCCGGGGCATCGCCGATCGTACTCAGGATCGCGCGGGCGCCGCCCAGCGACAGCAGGCGCGCCGCCGCATCCTCGCGCTCGGTATCGATATAGCGATGCGCGCCGAGCGCCAGCGCCTCCTCGGCGATCGCCGCACCGCGGCCCACCGCCACCACCCGGAAGCCCATGCGCCGCGCGTATTGCAAGGCCAGGTGGCCCAGCCCGCCGATGCCGAGCACGGCCACCGTGTCGCCCGCCTCGGCGCCGCATTTCTTCAGCGCGTTGAAGGTGGCGATGCCGGCGCAGAGGATCGGCGCGGCCTGCTCGGCGTCCAGTTCGTCGGGAATCGCCACCAGCCCGGTGGCGCGTGCCAGCATCATCTCGGCATAACCGCCGTCGCGACTCGCGCCGACCACGGGCTGGTTCTCGCAGAGCTGGAACTGCCCGCGCCGGCACCAGGCGCAAACCTGGCAATGGCCACCGAGCCGCCCCACGCCGACGCGCTGGCCGAGACGCCAGATCGGCGGCACGGCGGCGCCGAGCGCCACCAGCCGGCCGACCACCTCGTGGCCCGGCACGCGCGGCGGCTGCGCGG
>NZ_VWWK01000322.1:0-3662 GCF_011753035.1 Burkholderia sp. Ax-1720
CCCGGCGAGCGTCCACTGGCCTCGCCGGCGGTGCGCAAGCGCGCCTGGGATCTCGGCATCGAGCTGCGCTTCGTGCGCGGCTCGGGCGAGGCGGGCCGGATCCTGCACGGGGATCTCGACGCCTGGCTGCAGGGCAGCGGCGGCGCCGCGGCGCCGGCCGGCGCGCGCGCGGCCTATGCCGAGCGCCACGATGAGGAGGCGGTGCCGGTGATCGGCCTGCGCCGCAAGATCGCCGAGAAGATGCAGGAAGCCAAGCGCCGCATCCCGCATTTCAGCTACGTCGAGGAGATCGACGTGACCGAGCTGGAGACGCTGCGCGCCGAGTTGAACCGCCGTCACGGCGAGACGCGCGGCAAGCTCACCATGCTGCCCTTCATCGCGCGCGCGATGGTGGTCGCGCTGCGCGACTTCCCGCAGATCAACGCGCGCTACGACGACGAGGCCGGCGTGGTGACGCGCCACGGCGCCGTGCACCTGGGCGTGGCCACCCAGAGCAAGGGCGGGCTGATGGTGCCGGTGGTGCGCCATGCCGAGGCGCGCGACGTCTGGGCGCTGGCCGCCGAGGTGGCGCGGCTGGCCGAGGCGGCGCGCGCCGGCAAGGCCTCGCGCGAGGAGCTGAGCGGCTCGACCATTACGCTGAGCAGCTTGGGGCCGCTGGGCGGGGTGGTGTCCACGCCCGTCATCAACCATCCCGAGGTGGGCATCGTCGGCGTGAACCGCATCGTCGAGCGGCCGATGATCCGCAACGGCCTGGTGGTGGCGCGCAAGCTGATGAACCTGTCGTCCTCGTTCGACCATCGCGTGGTGGACGGCATGGACGCGGCCGAGTTCATCCAGTCGGTGCGCGCGCTGCTCGAACAACCCGCCCTGCTATTCGTGGACTGAGCCGATGAGCGAACCCATCAACACCACCTTGCTGGTGATCGGCGGCGGGCCCGGCGGCTACGTGGCCGCGATCCGCGCCGCGCAGCTCGGCGTGCCGACCGTGCTGGTCGAGCGCGCGCGGCTGGGCGGCACCTGCCTGAACATCGGCTGCATCCCCTCCAAGGCACTGATCCACGCGGCCGAGGAATTCGACAAGGCCCGCCATTACGCGAAGGAATCGCCGCTGGGCATCAGCGTGGCCTCGCCGGCGATCGACATCGGCCGCACCGTGGCCTGGAAGGACGGCATCGTCGCCAGGCTGACCGGCGGCATCGGCACGCTGATGAAGCGCCACGGCGTGGACGTGCTGCAGGGCGAGGCGCGGGTGATCGACGGCAAGACCGTCGAGGTCGCGCGCGAGGGCGGCGAGCCGCTGCGCGTGCGCGGCGAGCACCTGCTGCTGGCGGCCGGCTCCGAGCCGGTCGCGCTGCCCTCGATGCCGTTCGGCGGCATCGTGCAATCGTCCACCGAGGCGCTCTCGCCGAGTAGCCTGCCCCGGCGCCTGGTGGTGGTGGGCGCCGGTTATATCGGCCTGGAGCTGGCGATCGCCTATCGCAAGCTCGGCGTCGAGGTGGCCGTGGTCGAGGCCCAGGCGCGCATCCTGCCGGCCTGGGACGAGGCGCTGACCAAGCCGGTCGCCGCCTCGCTCGGCAAGCTCGGCATCGCGCTGCACCTGGAGCGCAAGGTGCTGGGCCTGAACGCGGGCGGCGACGCCGTGCGCATCCAGGACGCGGCCGGCGCGGAACACGCGCTGCCGGCCGATCGCGTGCTGGTGGCGGTCGGCCGCCGGCCCCGCACCCAGGGCTGGGGGCTGGAGGCGCTGCAGCTCGATCGCGAGGGCCATGCCCTGAAGATCGACGACCAGTGCCGTACCTCGATGCGCAACGTCTGGGCGATCGGCGACCTGACCGGCGAGCCGATGCTGGCCCATCGCGCCATGGCGCAGGGCGAGATGGTGGCCGAGATCGTCTCGGGCAAGCGGCGGCGCTTCATGCCGGCCGCGATCCCGGCGGTCTGCTTCACCGATCCCGAGGTGGTGTCGGTCGGCCTCGCGCCGCACGACGCGGCCACGCCCGAGGACGCGCTGGTGGCCAGCTTCCCGCTGTCGGTCAACAGCCGCGCCATGACGCTGGAGAGCAGCGACGGTTTCGTGCGCGTGGTGGCGCGCCGCGACGATCACCTGATCCTCGGCTGGCAGGCCGTGGGCCGCGGTGTCTCGGAGCTGTCCGCCGCCTTCGCGCAGTCGCTGGAGATGGGCGCGCGGCTGGAGGACGTGGGCGGCACCATCCACGCCCATCCGACGCTCGGCGAGGCGGTGATGGAGGCCGCCTTGCGGGCGCTCGGCCACGCCCTGCATATCTGAAACGAACCGGCCGTCGCGCGCGACGGCGCGTGACGGCCGGCTGCAGCAAGCCTTGAACAACAAGGCCGGGACGCCTGGCGGACCCGGCGATCAGGCATTCGACGACGAGAGAGTGCGAAGTCTGAACTGACGACCAAGGAACGGCGGGGCGAGCAGGCCGTGGCGCGGGCAACCGCGCTCACGGCCGGGCTCGCACCCGCCGTCATCGTCTCTGCAATCCGGCCCGAGTCCAGGAGACGCCTCGGGCCGCCCGAGCGAACCGGCACCGTGTGCCGCGGCCCCAGGCTGCGGCCGCGCGTGTCGCGCGCGGCGCCGTGCCGCCGCGCTCCATTGGTTCGCCGCCTGACGTTCGCCGCATGCGGGCCGCCCTGGCCATCCATGCGGCGGCGGTGCCCGGCCTCGGCCGCGGCGCCGCTGCGTCGCGTGCCGCCTTCCCGGCGGCCCATCAGTCCGTTTCGATCGGCTCGCATCCCGGCCAGGACGAGGCAGCGCCTCGCCCGCGCCGGTTTCGCGATCCGCCTTTTCTCGTCGCCCGAGATCCCCTGCGCGCGTCGGCACGCCCGCCGCGCGGTTGATCCCACCGATGGCCGTCGGTGCGTGTGACGCGGAGCGAGGCTTGCCGACCCACCTATTCGTCCCCGTCGTTCGAGGCGTTCACGCCCGTACGCAAACCGCTCCCGCCGCGATGCCGGCGGGACGGCCCGCCATCGCCTTCCACTCCCTGCACAGGTGGTCCGGCGCTCATGGCTCGACACTCCGCTTTGCCTTCCTATCTCTCCCCCGATCCCCATTACGACGATGCCCTGCAGATCCGGCACGGCGTGGTGGGCGGGGTTCGTCTCTCGCTGGTCGCGCGCGGCGACGCCGAACGCGGCTTCGTGTTCGAGCGGCATCGCCGCGCGCCCGGCGAGCCGGTCTCGATCCAGCGTCTCGACGCGAGCGAGCGCGCGGCGCTGGCCGCCTTCGTCGCGCATGACCCGTTCGCCGCGCCGCTGGCCAACGAATATCGCGCGGTGCTCGACGCGCTCGAGGCGGGGCTCGCGCGGGCCGGCGGCGCGCCGCGCCTGGACGAGCCCGCCTATGCCTCCGAATGCGAGAGCGACGCCGAGCTGATCGCGCTGATGCGGCGCGTCACGGCGGCATGCGATGCCGCGCAATGCTTCTTCCACTGGTTCGTGTTCGACGAGCCGAGCGGCGAACCCGCCGTCCATCACCTGCTGGTGGGCGGCGATCCGGCCTGGGCGCAGCGCTACACGGGCGGCCACTGGTACCTGAACGACCCGGCGCTGGCGGCCGCGCGCGAGGACACGCGGCCGATGCGCGGCAGCGCGCTGGCGCTGCCGGCCGGCCACTGGCTGCCGCGTCACGGCGCGGC
>NZ_VWWK01000323.1:0-3518 GCF_011753035.1 Burkholderia sp. Ax-1720
TGCTCGTAGGCGTGCAGCACGGTGTTGCGGGCGATGCCGAGCAGCTCGGCCAGCGTGCGCGAGGAGGGCAGGGCCGTGTCGGCATCGAGCCGACCTTGCAGGATCGCCTCGCGCAGGCAGGCGTAGAGGCGATGCTGGCGTGGCTGGCGCGCTTCGTCGGCGCTGCCGGCGGGCTCGAGGAAGGCGGCGAACAGGACGCGGAAATCCATCGTGGCTCCAAGAATTGATGATCGGCTGGATCTAGGCATGGTGCCATGGTTTGCGTATCGTCCGGTGCTTTCCATCCCGTCATTCCGGAGCCAGGCCATGAACGAAGCCCCCGCCAGGGATCTCCCCAGCTCGGAGCGCACCCGCGTGCGCCGTGTCGCGCAGCGCGCCCATTACGATCGCGCCACGCTGGAGGCGATCGTCGACGCGGCCCATGTCTGCCATGTCGCGTTCGCCGACGAGCAGGGCGTGCATTGCATTCCCACCGCCTGCTGGCGCGACGGCGATCATCTCTACATCCATGGTTCGAACGGCAGCCGGATGCTGAAGCTGGCCGCGTCCGGCGCGCAGGTCTGCGTGAGCATCACGCATCTCGACGGCCTGGTGCTGGCGCGCTCGGCCTTCAATCATTCGATGAACTATCGCTCGGCGATGATCTACGGCTGCTTCGAAGTCGTGCCCGAAGCGCGCAAGGGTGCCGTGCTCGACGTATTCCTGGAACAGCTCGCGCCGGGGCGCAGCCGCGAGGCGCGCCCCGGCAATGCCAAGGAGCTGGCGGCGACCACGGTGCTGCGGATCGGCTTCGACGAGGTAGCGACCAAGGTTCGCCAAGGCGGCCCGAAGGACGACGAGGAGGATCTCGGCTTGCCGGTCTGGGCCGGCGTGCTGCCGCTGGGTGTGGCGCGCGGGGCGCCGATCGTCGAGGCGGCGCCCGATGGCACGCCCGCTTATGTGCGCGACTGGGAGCGCGTCGTTCTCGCCTGAGCACGGGCGCGGCGCCGGATTGCCAGCGCTCCGGCGGCTGCCGAAGCAGCCTCGGCAGCGCTGGACCCGCCCTCGTCGGCGAGTGGCGCTTCAGCCGGTCGTGAGAGGGGGCAAGCGGCCTTCAGTCGGCCTTTGGTCGGCCTTTAGTTGGCCTTCAGTCGGCAGTATCCCCGCCCTTCGGCAGCTTCGACCAGGCGGCGCGCCCCGGCAGCGGCGACCAGGCCGGGCGCGCCGCCTTCGCCGTGTCGATCACCACCAGGTAGCGGCCCGCGTCCGGCGTCGGCTCGCGCGGCTGGTCGCGCAGGATCCACGGCGCCTCGCCCTCGCTCGCGCGCGTCTCGTAGTCGGCATCGAGGATGCCGCGATGGTCGAGGAAGGCATTGAGCGAGCCGGGAATCCGCACGCAGCCCTTCGAGTGGCGGATGCCGAGCAGCGGCTCGAGCTTGTCGGGATCGGTGGAATGCATCTGGAAGCGCATCGGCGAGGTGCCGCCCTTGCCCCAGCCGCGCTGGCCGTCCACCCAGCCGAAATCGAAGATGCGCCGGCCGGCCGCGCCATAGCCGCGGATCCTGTTCTCGTTCTCGGTTCCCTCGGCGCGGAAATCCATGTTGACGGGCGAGTGCTCGAACACGCCGGTGGGCGTGACGAAGTGGTCGTACTGGCCCGGCAGCCCGGTGCCGACGGGCGAGGCGCCGATCAACTGCCACTCGTTGCCGGGCGTGGTGCGGAAGTAGACGAACAGCGCCTGGACGTTGCGCGCGCGGTCGACCAGCACCACGTATTCGCCGGCCAGCTCGCCGTGGCCCTTGGCGGCCAGCGCCAGCTGCAGCCGCGTCGCGTATTCGCGCTGGGCCGCGGCCGGCACCGTCAGGCGCCGCGTGACTTCGCGCGCGTAGGTATCGCGCATCGCCAGCGCGCGCCGGGTGATCGCCAGGGCTTCGTCGGCGTTCTTCGGCGCGGGATGGAACACGGGCGGGGGGAGTTCGGCGGGGACCTCGGGCGCTTCGGCGGCAGAGGCCGACGAGGCGGCCGAAGCGCTGGCGCCGGAGGTTGCCGAAGCGGCGGACGCCGTGGAAGCCGAAGCCGCGTCAGCGTGTGACGACGGTTTGGCCGCGGCAGGCTCTGCAGCGGGTGCCGCAGCCTTGCCGGCCGGAGCCTGCGCTGCGGAAGCGGGCGCTTGCGCCGGAACGTCGGCGGCCAGCACCGGCGCGGGCAGGGTGCCGAGCATGGCGAATGCCGCGCAGGCCAGGCAGGCGATCGCACGCCCGCGATGAGGAGCGGGGTGCCATGACGACGGGGCGTCGAATTGTTCTGGCATCAGGGGGCCTCGTGTCAACAACGATGACGGTGAGGCATGGCTGGCCCGAATTCGTTCGGCCGGGGTTGTGACGACTTGTAAGCGGGGTCGGAGCGCAGGAGTTCATGCGGCGAAGCGGTTCAGCCGAGATCCTCGTCGATTTCCTTGCGCTCGCGGCGCTCCTCGTTGCCGCGCCGGGCGCGCAGGCGCTGGCGGGAGAGCACCGAGATCACCTCGCCGGTGCTGGCGCCGGCCGGGATTTCATTGCGGATCACCTTGGCGACCAGCGGCAGGCCGGCCCGCTGTCGTTTCAGCGCGCGGGCGATCGCACCCCGGCACGCCGGGCCGTGGCATTCCCATTCGTCGCGGATTCGTTCGCAGTAGCGGCATTTTTCCATCCACAGAGTCTAACCGGAATCAACCTTGCGCTCGGGGCGGGCCGCAACGGCCCGGAGCGGGGCGATGGGCATCGGTGAGGCTCGCGGTCGTCAGTTACCCGAAGCAAGTTGGTTGCATGCGGGACTGGTTCGCCGGGATCGGGGGGCGGCGACGAGCGGAACGTGCAGCCTCGATTGCGAGCGAAAACGTGCACGATGGCCATCATTGCTGTCGCATCGTGGACACGCTTCGCGCCCGCCCTCGACGGCCCCTGGAACGGCTGGTTTGCAAAGCAGCAAACCTGCTGCATCGATGCCGTCGATGGCACGCGATGCAATCCGAAGGCCGATGTTGCGACGCGAAATGATCAACTGCCGAATCAGGAATTTCGTGCTGTTTCGCCAGCCGGATTTGATTCCTATGACGAAAAAATTATCGGGCCCATCAGGGTGAATACCTACATAAAAGCGCTGATAGCGGTATAGTAGGCGCGCTCGCCGGCGCCTCCCCAGCGCCGGCCGAAATTCCGGCGGGCTGCGCCGCCATCCGTGATTTCACCCTGGACGATGCAAGAAACCCTGTTGCTCATTGCCGCGTCGATCGGCGTCGCGATCATCGCGATCGGCGCCGGCGTCTGGTTTGCCGGACGCCAGGCAAGACGGAATCCCTATGCCCGTCACGCGCTGGTGCGCGAGGCCGTGCCCGCCGAGCGTCGCGCGGATACCGATCCGGTCGCGTCCCATCTCGCTTCTCGCCTGGTTTCTCCCGCCGTTGCCGGTTTCGTGCCGCCCGTTGCCGACGCCGCCGCCAAGGGGCGCCGGGCGGCCGATGGCGCGACCGCGCTGGGCTCGGCGGCCCGCGACGCGCAGGC
>NZ_VWWK01000031.1:0-63050 GCF_011753035.1 Burkholderia sp. Ax-1720
GGCCAGGCGCGCGCGCAGCTCGGCCGGCGCGGGCGCGGCGCCCTCCGTCGGCACCAGGTAGGCGACCAGGCGCGCGCTCTCGCTCGCGCCGTCCTGGCGCGCGATCACCACCGCCTCGCCGACGCCCTCGCAGGCCGCCAACGCCGCCTCGATCTCGCCGAGCTCGACGCGCAGGCCGCGGATCTTGACCTGGAAGTCGTTGCGGCCGAGGTATTCGATATTGCCGTCCGGCAGATAGCGGGCGAGGTCGCCGGTGCGATAGAGCCGCGCGTCGGCCTCGTCGCTGAACGGGTCGCGCACGAAGCGCTCGGCGCTCAGCTCGGGACGGTTCAGGTAGCCGCGCGCGACCCCCGCGCCGCCGATGCAGATCTCGCCCGTCACGCCGGGCGGCACCAGCCGGTCGTGCGCGTCGAGCAGGTACAGGCGGGCATGGCGGATCGGCCGGCCGAGCGGCACCGGCGCGTCGCGATAGTCGTCGAGCTCGGTCGACAGCACATGCCAGCCGGCCACGTCGCTGCATTCGGTCGGGCCGTAGCTGTTGACGAACACCGGGCGCGGCGCCGGGATCGCGGCCAGCCTGGCGGCCTGGATCGGTTCGCCGCCGAGCACCACGCGGCGCAGGCGCGACAGGTCGTGGCCGCCGTCGGCGTCGATCAGGGCATGGAAGGCGCTCGGCGACAGGTTCAGGTGGCCGATGCCGTCGCGGCGGATCCGCGCCAGGATCGCGGGCGGATCGAAGCGCGGCTCGGCCAGGTGCAGGATGCCGCCCGTCATCAGCGGCGCCAGCAGGTTCTTCTGGGTCAGGTCGAAGCTCGGCGAGGTGACGATCAGCACCGCGTCGTCGCGGCCCACGCCGACGTCCTCGAGATACCAGTCCATCAGGTTCGACAGGCCGCGGTGCTCGACCATCACGCCCTTGGGCTCGCCGGTCGAGCCCGAGGTATAGATCAGGTAGGCGAGATCGCCCGGCGCTGCCGTGACCTCCGGCACGCCGGGATCGTCGCCGGGCACGGCCACCTCGCGCGGATCGAGGCAGGGCGCGCCGCTGTCGCGCAGCGCCTCCGGCAAGGCGTCGAGGTGGGTCAAGATCGCGGCCGGCGCGCAGTCCGCGATCATGTAGGCGATCCGCTCGGCCGGGTAGGACGGATCGATCGGCACGTAGGCGGCGCCGGCCTTCAGCGTCGCGAGCAGGCCGATCATCAGGTCGATGCCGCGCTCCAGATGGAGCGCGACGCGCGTGTCGGGCACCACGCCGGCGCCGATCAGGCGATGCGCGAGCGCGTTGGCGCGGCGCTCCAGTTCGCCGTAGCTCAGGCGCGTGCGGCCGTCGTCGAGCGCCGGCGCGTCGGGGCGGGCCGCGGCCTGCGCCTCGAAGCGGCGATGCACGGGTTCGGCCGGGCGCGTGCCGGCGGCGGCGCTTGCCGCGTCGCTCGATTCGTCGCTCGAGCCTGCGGCGGCCACCAGCCGGCGCTGTTCCGCGGCCGACAGGATCGCCAGGCGCGCGGCGGGCCGCGGCGATGCCTCGCCCAGCGCGTCGACGAGCGACTCGATGGCGGTGGCGAGATAGTGCAGCAGCGGTTTCGGGTCGACCTGGTCCAGGCAGCGCAGGGTCAGCGCGAAACCGGCGCCGAGATCGTCGACCGTCATGTCGAACGGGTAGTTGGTGCGCTCGTCGGCGGCCAGCACGCGCACGCCGTCGCCGAGGAACACGTCGGCCGTGCCGTGCTGGGTGCGGGCCGTCTCCGGGCTGTGGCGGTAGTTCAGCAGGGTGCTGAACAGCGGCACCGAGGCGGGCACCGCGCTGCAGCGCTGCGCGCTCGCCAGCGAGGCCTGTTCGTGATCGAGCAGGCCGCTGAGCTTGAGGCGCATCTGCTCGGTGAGATCGGCCGCGCTGCGGCCGCCGAATGAGGCGCGTACCGGCAGCGTGTTGAGGAACATGCCGAAGGTCTGGTCGGCGCCCTCGGTGCCCTGCAGGCGGCCCGACAGCACCGTGCCGAACACCACGTCGTCCTGGCCGGTGCAGGCCGACAGCACCAGGGCCCAGGCCGCGTGGAACAGCACCGCGCCGGTCACGCCCTGGCGCTGCGCGCAGTCGCGGATGCGCTGCGCCAGCTCGGCCGGCAGCGCGAGGCTGGCCTCGTGGATGTCGGCGCCGTCGCCCTGGGTGTCGAACAGGCCGAACAGCGCGGTCGGCGTCTCGATGTCGCCGAGCTGCTGCCGGAAGTAACGCTCGTGGACGCCCGGCTCGACCGCGCGCGACTGGGCGATGAAGTTGCGATAGGGCGTCGAGGCGCGCAGTTGCGCGGCGCGGCCGTCCATGATGGTGCGGATCTCCTCGAGCATCAGCTCGAGCGTGACGTGGTCGCTGACCATGTGGTGGTCGAGCAGCGACAGCAGCCATTCGCCGCTGCGCGGATCGGGAGCGATCCAGGCCCGGCTCAGCGGCGCGCGCGACAGGTCGAGGCGCACTCGCGCGGGATCGGTCAGCGCCAGCAACTGCCCCAGGGTATCGCGGCCGGCGTCGAGCGCGGGCGTCTCGACCACCAGCGCGGCTTGCCGATGCACCACCTGCACCGGCTGGCGCAGGCCGTTCCAGTGCACGCTGCTGCGCAGCACGTCGTGGCGCGAGATCACGGTCTGCAGCGCGGCGAGGAACTCGTCGAGGCGGCGGCGCGTGTCGAAGGCCAGCACCGTGCGCATCAGGTAGGCGTCGCCCTCGGTGTCGAGCAGGTGATGGAACAGGATGCCGTCCTGCAGCGAGGACAGCGGATAGATGTCCTGGATCGCGGCCGCGCCGCCCGGCACCTCGGCCGCCAGCAGGTCGATCTCGCCCTGGCTCAGTTCCACCAGCGGCAGCATGGCCGGCGTGATCGCGGTGCAGCCCTCGGGGATGCGGTTGGGCGCGACGGCCGGTGCCGCCTGCGGCGCGACCGCGCCGATCTTCAGCGCCATCTCGGAGAGCACCGGCGCCGCGAACACGGTCTTCACGTCGATCTTGAGGTCCTTCTGGCGCAGCCGCTCGATCAGGGTGATGGCGAGCAGCGAGTGGCCGCCGACCTCGAAGAAGTTGTCGTTGCGGCCGACCTGCTCGACGCCGAGCAGGGCTTGCCAGATCTGCGACAGCACCAGCTCGGCATGGCCGCGCGGCGCCTCGAACACGCGCGTGAGGATCGCCGATTCGTCGGGCGCGGGCAGGGCGTTGCGGTCGAGCTTGCCGTTGGGCGTCAGCGGCAGCGATTTCAGCACCACGAAGGCGCGCGGCACCATGAAGTCGGCCAGCGTGCTGGCGAGGCGGTTGCGCAGGCGCGTGACCGCGCGCTTCTCGGTGCGCTTGGCGCCGAGCTCGGCGCCGCTCTGGGGCACCACGTAGGCGACCAGCTGGCGCGAGCCGTCCTCTTCCCTGCGCGCCACCACCACCGCCTCGCCGACGCCCTCGCATTCGGCCAGGCGGGCCTCGACCTCGCCGAGCTCGATGCGGAAGCCGCGGATCTTGACCTGGAAGTCGTTGCGGCCGAGGTATTCGAGGCTGCCGTCGGGCAGCCAGCGTGCGAGATCGCCGGTCTTGTAGAGACGCTCGCCGGGGCGCTGGCTGAACGGATCGTGGATGAAGCGCTGGGCGGTGAGCTCGTCGCGGTTGAGGTAGCCGCGGGTGACACCGTCGCCGCCGATGTGCAACTCGCCGGATACGCCTTGGGGGACCGGCTGGAGATGCTCGTCGAGCAGGTAGATGCGGGTATTGGCGAGCGGCTTGCCGATGGTGGCGATGCCCATGCCGCGTTGCCGGGCTTCGTCGAAGCCGACGTAGGCGGCGGTACACGAGACGGTGGTCTCGGTGGGGCCGTAGGTGTTGACCAGGCGAGTGTGTTCGGGACGGAAACGATCCCAGAGTTCGAGCTTCTGGGTGGAGAGCGCGTCGCCGGTGACATTGACGAGACGCACGCTGTCGAGCAGCTCGCGAGCGCGCTCGGGCTGGCGATCCCATTCGGCAACCAGGGTATGCCAGTGCGCGGCGGTCAGGTGCACGAAGCTCGGCTTGCGCGCGGCTTCCGTCTCGCCGGGTTCGCCATAGCCGAAGATCTCGGTGGCGGGCATCAGGGTGGCGCCGCCGAGCAGAGCCGGGAAGATTTCCTCGGCGGAGAGGTCGAAGTTCAGCGAGTTTTGCTGGAGGACGACGTCCTCGGGAGTGATGGCGAACAGGCGTATCGCGTCGACGGTGTAGTTGACGAGGTTGCGGTGCTCGACCATCACGCCCTTGGGCAGGCCGGTGGAGCCGGAGGTGTAGATCACATAGACCAGGTTCTCGGGCGTGACCTCGGTGACGGGATCCTGCTCGGGGAAGCGGGCGAAATGCGCCTCGTCGTCGAGCAGCAGGGTGGGCGAGTCGACGGCGGGCAGCTTGTCTGCGAGCGCGGCCTGGGTGAGCAGGGCGACGGGTGCGCTGTCGCGCAGCATGTGCTCGATACGGGCGACCGGGTAGGCGGGATCGAGCGGCACATAGGCGGCGCCGGCCTTGAGGATGCCGAGCAGGCCGGCGACGGTATCGATGCCGCGCTCGGCGCTGATGGCCACGCGCTGGTCGGGTTGCACGCCGATCTCGATCAGGGCATGGGCGATGCGATTGGCGCGGCGGTTGAGGGCGTCGTAGCTGAGCGCATGCTCGCCGTGTGCGACGGCGATCGCCTCGGGCCGGCTGGCGACCACGGCCTCGAACAGTTGATGGACGGTGCGCTCGGCGGGCCAGGGCGCCTCGCTGCGATTGAAGTCGACCAGCACCTGCTGCCGCTGCGTTTCGTCGAGCAGGGGCAGGGTGCCGAGGCGGCGGGACGGATCGGCGGCCATGCCGGCCAGCAGCGTCTGCAGGTTGGCGATCAGCCGCTCGACGGTGGACGCGTCGAACAGGTCGCTCGCGTATTCGAGGTCGCCCGAGATGATGCCGTCCTCGTCGACCAGCGACAGCGACAGGTCGAACTGCGTGGTGACATGCACCTGCGCGAGGGTCTCGAGCTGCAGGCCCGGCAATTCGAGCGCGTGCGCCGGCGTGTTGTTCAGCGAGATCATGGCCTGGAAGATCGGGCTATGACTCAGGCTGCGCGGCGGCTGCACGGCTTCCACCACCTGCTCGAAGGGCAGGTCCTGGTGCGCGTAGGCGTCGAGCGCGGTCTGTCGGACCTGTTGCAGCAGGCCGGCCACGTCGGGATCGTCCTCGAGCCGCACGCGCAGCGCCAGGGTGTTGACGAAGAAGCCGATCAGCGGCTCCAGCTCGGCCTGCTGGCGGTTGGCCAGCGGGGTGCCGATCACCAGGTCGTGCTGGTGGGTGAGACGCGAGAGCAGGGCGGCCCAGCCGGCGAACAGGGTCATGAACAGCGTGGTGCCGTGTTGCCGGCCGAGCTGGCGCAGCGCGTCGCCCAGCTCGCGCGGGAAGGCCACCGCGATGCGGCCGCCGGCATAGCTCTGCACGGCCGGGCGGGGCCGGTCGGTCGGCAGTTCGAGCAGCGCCGGCGCGCCGGCCAGGTGGTCGCGCCAGAAGCCGGTCTGCCGCTGCAAGGTCTCGCCCTGCAGCCAGTCGCGCTGCCAGGCGGCGTAGTCGGCGTACTGGATCGCGAGCGGCGGCAGCGGGTCGGGCTGCCGGCGGTGGAAGGCGGCGTAGAGCGTGCTGATCTCGTCGATCAGCACGCCGATCGACCAGCCGTCCGAGACGATGTGGTGCTGGGTGACCAGCAGGATGTGCTGGGTGTCGTCGAGCGCGAGCAACTGGCCGCGGATCAGCGGGCCGCGCGCGAGATCGAAGGGCGCCAGCGCCTCGGCCTCGGCGATGCGCGTGACGGCGGCCTGGCGAGCCTCGTCGGCCAACCCGCGCAGGTCCTGCGTGTCGAGCGCGAAACCGGCGCCCGCCTCGGCGATGCGCTGGACCGGCTGGCCGTCGACGGTATCGATGGTGGTGCGCAGCACTTCATGGCGGGCCACGATGCGGTCCAGCGCGGCGCGCAGCGCGGCCGGGTCGAGCTGGCCGCTCAGGCGCAGCGCGGCGGGCATGTGATAGGCGGCGCCGGCGGCCTGGTCGAGCGTGTCGAGGAACCACAGGCGCTGCTGGGCGAACGACAGCGGCAGCCTGCCGTCGCGCGCGCGCGGCAGGATCGGCGGCAGCTCGGCGGCGGGCTCGGCACCGGCCTCGGCACCGGACTCGATGCGCGCGGCCAGCTCGGCCAGCACCGGGCGCGCGAACAGCTCGCGCAGCGGCAGTTCGGCGCCGAAGGCCTTGCGCAGCCGCGAGACCAGCTGGACCGCCAGCAGCGAGTGGCCGCCGAGGTCGAAGAAGCTGTCGTGGCGGCCGACGCGCTCGAGGCCGAGCAGTTCCTGCCAGATCGCGGCGAGCGCCACCTCGGTGTCGCCGCGCGGCGCCTGGTAGGCGCGCGCGACCACCGCGTCCGCGTCGGGCGCGGGCAGCGCGCGGCGCTCCAGCTTGCCGTTCGGCGAGAGCGGGAAGGCCTCCATCACCACGAAGGCGTTCGGCACCATGTAGTCGGGCAGCGCGGCGGCCAGCGCCTCGCGCAGCGCCGCGGGAACCAGGCTCGCGCCTTCCAGCGCCACCAGGTAGGCCACCAGGCGCGCGCCCTCGCCGTCGTCGCGGGCGATCACCACCGCCTCGCGCACCCCCTCGCTGGCCGCCAGGCGGGTCTCGATCTCGCCGAGCTCGACGCGCAGGCCGCGGATCTTGACCTGGAAGTCGGTGCGGCCGAGGTACTCGATGCTGCCGTCGGCGAGGTAGCGGCCGAGGTCGCCGGTGCGATAGAGCCGCGCGCCGTCCTCGTCGCGGAACGGGTCGCGCACGAAGCGCTCGGCGCTCAGCTCGGGACGGTTCAGGTAGCCGCGCGCGACCTGCACGCCGCCCAGGTAAAGCTCGCCGATCGCGCCCATCGGCACCGGTTGGCCGAGTTCGTCGAGCAGGTAGATCTGCGTGTTGGCGACCGGGCGGCCGATCGGCACGATGCCGGGATGCGCGTCGGCGCGGCAATGCCAGAAGCTGACGTCGATCGCCGCCTCGGTCGGGCCATAGAGGTTCGACAGCCGCGCCTGGGGCAGCAGGGCGAGCGTGCGCTGCTGGAGCGTGTAGGGCAGCGCCTCGCCGCTGCACAGCAGATGGCGCAGCGTGGGGCAGCGGCCGGCCTCGAGCTCGTCGACGAACAACTGCAGCATCGAGGGCACGAAGTGCAGCATGGTGATGCCGCGCTGCTCGATCAGCTCGGCCAGGTAGCGCGGATCGCGATGGCCGTCGGGCCGCGCGAGCACCAGCCGCGCGCCCGCCAGCAGGGGCAGGAAGAACTCCCAGACCGACACGTCGAAGCCGAACGGCGTCTTCTGCAGCACGCGGTCCTCGGCGCCGAGCGCGTATTCGTCGCGCGCCCAGCACAGGCGGTTGACCACGCCCAGGTGCTCGTTCATCGCGCCCTTCGGCTGGCCGGTCGAGCCCGAGGTGTAGATCACATAGGCCAGGTGATCCGGCCTCAGGCCCAGCGCGGCCGGGTCGGGATTCTCCTCGGATTCGCGCTCCAGGCTCGCGGCGGTGGCCAGCTCGTCGAGCACCAGGGTGGGCAGCGTGCCGGCGGGCAGCGCCGGGGCCAGGCGGGCCTGCGTGAGCAGGGCGATCGGCGCGCTGTCGGCGAGCAGGTAGGCAAGCCGCTCGGCCGGGTAGGACGGGTCGATCGGCACATAGGCCGCGCCGGCCTTCATGATCGCCAGCAGCCCGACCACCATCTCCAGGCTGCGCTCCATGCAGATCGCGACGCGATCGTCGGGCTTCGCGCCGAGCGCGACCAGCCGGTGCGCGAGCTGGTTGGCGCGGCGGTTGAGCTGGTCGTAGCTGAGCGTCTCGCCCTCGAATTCGAGGGCGACGGCGCGGCGCCGGCTCGCGACCTGGTCCTCGAACAGCTGATGGACCAGCCGGTCGCGCGGATAGTCCACTGCGCTGTCGTTGAGCTCGACCAGCAGCCGGTGCCGCTCGGCCTCGTCGAGCAGGGGCAGGCGCGAGACGCGGGTGTGTGCCTGCTCGATCGCCATGCCCAGCAGCCGCTCGACGCCGGCGCGGATGCGCTCGATCTCCTCGGGGCGGAAGCCGTCGCCATTGAAGTTGAATTCGACCGGCACGTCCGCGTTCGGATGGTAGTCGCGCACGAAGATCGACAGCGGTGTCTGCTCGTGGCCGTTGTCCATCACGCGCACCTTCGCGAGCGTGCCGCCGAAGTGATGGTCGCCCTCCAGCGTCTCGATCGACAGGCGCACGTCGAACAATTGACGGCGGCCCTGCTGCGCCAGGTTCAGGCCGCGGTTCAATTCGGCGATCGGGAAGCGCTGGTGGCGATAGGCGAGCCGCAGCTCGGCCGAGATCGCGCTCATCAGCTCCAGCAGGCTGCGCTCGGGATCGACCTGGATGCCGATCGGGCTGACCGAGGAGAACATGCCGCCGACGGTGCGCCGGAGCTGGGCGCTGCTGCGGTTGTGCACCGGCAGGCCGATCACCACCTGCTCGTGCCGGTTCACGCGCGAGAAATAGACCGCCAGCACCGCCATGAAGACATGCGTGATCGAGGCGCCGTGCTCGCCCGCGAACGCGGCCAGCCGGTTGAACAGGTCGCGCCCCAGCATCCAGCGCGACTGATGGCTCGGGCTCGCCTGGCCGAGCGCGGCCGCGCGCGGCAGCAGCGAGGGCGGCAGGCTCTCGAAGCGCTCGCGCCAGAATCGACGGTCCTTCTCGTGACGGGGCGATTGCAGGTAGGCGCGATCGTCCTCGACCTGGCCCAGATAGGAAGGGCCGCGCTCGACCGTCGCCGCCGGGTCGGCCAGCAGGCGCGTATAGGCGAGCGAGACCTCGTGGCTGATCACCGCCACGCCCAGGCCGTCGGTGACCAGGTGGTGATAGCGATGCAGCCAGTGGTAGCGGTTGGGCGCCGAGCGCACCAGGTGCGTGTCCCACAGCAGCGCGCCGAGGTCGGTGAAGGGCTGCCGGAAGGTCTCGTTCAGGTAGGCGAGCGCGCGCGCCTCGGCGTCGGGCTGGCCGGAGAAATCGACGAAGGCGATGCGGGTGTCCACCGCCGGCAGCACCCGCTGGCGCGCCAGGCCGTCCGCGCCGCCCTCGCTCAGCACCAGCCGCAACGCGTCGTTGGCGTTGGCGACCTCGTTCATCGCGCGTTCGAGCACGGCCGGCTCGATCGGGCCGTCGATCTCGAAGGTCATGCCGATGTTGTAGAGCGGCGCGTGCGGATGGGAGACCTGGTCGAGCCATACCGCCTGCTGCGCCAGCGTCAGTGCATGGCTGGCGTCATCTTGCGGGGTGGCGGAGGCGGGCTGGACGGGCGAGGCGGACGACGGGATCATCAGCGGGAAACCTTTCGATCGATAGCGACAACCGGCGGCCGCGCGGGTTCGCGCGGGCCGTCGATCCTTGACTCCGAACCCGCGCGCGAGACCGCGGGCTGGCTGGTGGGGGAGGGGCGGCTCAGCGGGCCGCGTGTTCGACGCTGGCGAGCGAACGCTCGAACAGCTCGAGCGCCTCGCCGATCTCGTCCTCGGTCATCACCAGCGGCGGCAGGAAACGCAGGACCGAGCCGTCGCGGCCGCCGGTCTCGACGATCAGGCCGTTCTCGAAGCACTTGAGCTTGATGGCGCGGGCCAGCGCGCCGTCGGGCGCGCCGGCGCGGCCCTCGCTGCCGGGGCGGGTGATCTCGACGCCGATCATCAGCCCGCGGCCGCGCACGTCGCCGATCGCGGCATGGCGGCCGGCGACGCCGCGCAGCCCTTCCACGAAGCGCGCGCCGAGCTTCTCGGCGCGATAGGGAATGTTGTCGCGCTCGATAATCCGGATCGCCGCGGCGCCGGCCACCATGCCGATCTGGTTGCCGCGGAAGGTGCCGGCGTGCATGCCCGACTTCCAGGTGTCGAGCGCCTTGTTGTAGACCACCACCGCGAGCGGGTAGCCGCCGCCGAGCATCTTCGAGAGCACGATCGCGTCGGGGATGATGCCGGCGTGGTCGATCGCGAACATCTTGCCGGTGCGGCCCAGGCCCGTCTGCACCTCGTCGACGATCAGCGGCACGTCGTGCCTGATGGTCAGCTCGCGCAGCGCGCGCAGCCATTCCACCGAGGCGGGGATGCAGCCGCCCTCGCCCTGCACGGCCTCGACGATGATCGCGGCGGGCTTGGCGATGCCGCTTTCCGGATCGGACAGCACGTTGTCGATGTAGTTGATCGACAGCGTGTCGGTCGACGAGCCGTCGGTGCCGAACGGGCAGCGGAAGCGATACGGATAGGGCAGGAAGTGCACGCCCGAGGTGGCCATGCCGGGCGCGCGCTTGGCATTGAGGTTGCCCATCGCGGCCAGCGAGCCGGCCGTCATGCCGTGGTAGGCGCCATGGAAGGCCATGATGCTGGAGCGGCCGGTATGGTGCCTGGCGAGCTTGATGGCGGCTTCCACCGCGTCCGAGCCGCTCGGTCCGCAGAACTGGATCTTGCTCGATTCGCGCATGCCGACCGGCAACTGCGAGATCAGCGTCTCGACGAAGGCGAGCTTGGCCGGCGTGGCGAGATCGAGGGCCTGCTGCAATTGCTGCGAATCGAGGTATTGCAGCACCGCTTCCTTGACCTCGGGATGGTTGTGACCCAGGCCGAGCGTGCCGGCGTTCGCCAGGCAATCGAGGTAGGCCTTCCCGTCGGCGTCGTAGATGCGGGAGCCTTGCGCGCGCACGAACATCTTGCGGAAGGTGTTGGCGTAGGTTCTCGCGTTCGATTCCACGCGTTGCAGATAGTCGAGAGTGTCCATGTGCGGTTGGATGCCAGACGAGAGGAGGGTTGGAAACCGGCGCATCGTGGAGCCGGGGGCATGCAAGACGGCTCTTGCAGCTTTTGCCTGGCGATTAGAGCATCGGCCCTCGCGAGTGTCTGTACGAGGAATGAGGGACATCGATCACGTGTGCCGTGGCAACCGGGGACACGCCCGCCCCGGGGCCGCGGGGCGGGCTTCGCTGTCACGGTTTGTCATGACAGACGATTCGCTGCTTCGATGGTCCAATGCCTGGCGCGACCGGTTGCTCTCGGACCGGGCGAGCAAGCTTGACTGTCGATGGAATCGCCGATCACCGGGTCCGTGCGAGCCGCGCGCATCGAGTTGCACCGCGAAGGCGCGTCCCGACGGGCCGCTACCAGGAACTTGTCATGACAGAGCGGAGTTACGTTCGGGTCGGGCCGTTCGAGGATCCGCAAGGCCTCGCGGGCGGGTCCGGCTACGAGCAGACCCGGGAGATCGATTCGCTGGATGCCAGCGAACTGACGCAGGAGGATTTCTTCCGGCACTACGTGATACGCAACCGCCCCTGCCGCCTGCGCGGCGCGGCGCTCGGCTGGTCCGCGCTCGACCGGTGGCGCGATCCCGATTACTTCAAGCGCGGCTCGAACGATCGCCGCTTCGAGATGCGCCGCTACCTGCGGCGGCCCGACGAGGCGCCGGCGGGCGAGGCCGAGGGCATGTCGCTCCACGAGATCCTGGAGCGGATGAAGCACACCGACGCGCAGTTCGTGGTCGAGGGCTGCGAGTTCGGCGAGGGCGCCTCGCTGGCCGACCTGCGCCAGGACATCGGGCGTCATGCCTTCCTGGCCCGCGCCGGGCGGCCGCGCGCCAACCCGCCGTATCGCGCCAGCCTGTATCGGGGCTCGTGCTCCGACTGGTACCTGCTAGCGGCCGACGAGATGCTGCTGACCCAGGTGGTGGGCGCCAAGGAGATGCTGATCCTGCCGCCCGAGGACATCTCGTGGCGGGCGCTGCCGCAGCCGGCCCACGAGCCCGGCTGCCTGCTCGATGCCGATCTGCGGCGCCACGCGGAGTTCGCGCAGATCCGCCCTTATCGCGTGCTGGTCGAGCCCGGCGATGCCCTTTATGTCCCGATGTTCTGGTGGCATGCCGTCGAATCGGTCGGCAAGCAGTTCGGCGTGACGCTCGCGCGGGCCTTCGCCTCGCCCTTGCAGCGCTATGACGACCGCGGCGGCCGGGCAGCCGGAAGGCCGCCCGGGCGGCCCGGCGCCGCCGGCCCCTTCGCGTCCCTGATCGCGTCCGCGATCGGTTATGCCATCGTCCACACCATGATGCGCCGGCCGGCGACCTTGAGCCGATGCGCCGTGTTATCGAATTTACCGGGTTGAAGCGCGGCGGTTTTTATTGCCGCTTATTTTGTTATTTAGCGAGTTTAGAATTACTGAGGATTGAAACCGGGCTGCCTGGTTTGATGGCGATCAGGATTCAATTCCAGATATAAGTTATTTCAATTTGCTTTCAATCATCGGACCTCTGACGACGACTGCTGGTTTTTTCGCTGACCGTCATTTCGTCGACGAGCTCGAAAGATCGGTGAAATTCCTTGTGTGGCAAGGAATATAGGTGCTTTTTGTCGGCCACGCGATTTTCGTCCCCGCCTGACTCACGACGAGACGTATCGAGATGGCCGCGATCAAGCAATATGCCGGAATTACGGAATTATTTTGTTATTACGTTTTCCGGGGATTGTGACTGGTCGGTATGGCGGGGATTGATTGTTTTATAGCAATAATCAATTCGAAAGATAAAAAATTTCAATGGTGTCGATTATGTCGGGCACCTTATGATGTGCCCAGCCGACGCGGTGCGTGAAGAGAGAGCTTCACGGCGGGAACCGGAACACCATTTCGATGGCGGTTTCCACATCGGCTCGGCATGCAGTCTCGCCATCGGGATATCGACTCGCGGGAGATGGGCCGGATCAACGCGCAAACGTTGTCGCGCCGATCCGGACGTGCTTCCCGCCGGCGAGACAAGTCAAAGAAGCGGGTGCGTTGATGCAGTTTCCGAGGAGCGTGAGAAGTGGACAATTTTTTTGCAAAGATTGGGCAGGTGATCACCGATAGCGGGACCGAAAACTTCATGGCAGGGATCCACAGCCTGATCAATGACTACGTGCCGGTCGACGTGACCGAGGCAAGCAACTGGATTCTCGACGACAGGAACAAGACGGTAACAGCGGTGCAGCGCCTCGGCAGTTGGGGCGCGGACAACAATCTGAACGGCATCGGCAGGAGCGTGAGCATGGGGCGTGACGAGGCGCCCGATTCGTCGATCTTCGGCAAGATCGTCAATGCGGAGGATTCCCAACTGATTCACCTGAGGCCGCGGGCCGTGCCGGGCGAGGCCGAGGATTCCGGCGACAGGGTGTGCCAGTGCATCCTGCTCTATCACGAGGAGAACCGCCGGCATGTGATCTCCCTGTATCGCTCGTCGCGGCGTTCGCTGGATTTCTCGCTGCAGGAGCTGTCCGCGCTCAAGCAGTTGTCCGACGCGATCCTGCCGGCGGTCGGCCACCATGCACGCAAGAAGACCCAGAAGCCCAAGCGCGAGGCCGCGCCGGCCGCTCCGGTCGAGAGCCAGACCGCCCAGGTGCAGCGCAGCTTCGACGAGCGGTTGAGCCGGCTCGGCGTAACGCTGTCGAGCCGCGAGTACGAAGTCTGTCTCGCCCACCTGCTGGGCAATACCCTGCCCGCGATCGCGCGCCAGCTCAGCGTGCGCGAGAGCACCGCCGCCACCTACTTCCGGCGCGCCGGGATCAAGCTCAACCTGAGCGGGCGCCACGGCTTCGCGAAGTGGATGCTCGGCACCGCCTGAGCGCGCTCGCCTCTTGCCGCCGGCATGCGCCGGCGGCCTGTCTTCAGGCGCCGGCCGGCGCCTCCTCCAGCAGCTTGCGCATCGCCGTGGCGACGTGGGGATTCGCGTCGTCGGCGAGGCCCTGGGCGATGCCGCGCCAGAGCGGATCGTCGAGGAAGTAGAGCGCGAGCGCCTTCAGTTCCGGAAAGCGCTCGCCTTCGGCGCTGCTCGCGAGATGCAGCGCGTCGAGGTAGTCGCCGCGCTCGATGCAGGCGGACAGCCTCAGCGTCAGCGATTCGCGCGAGGCCGGCGCCTCGGCGTGCAACTGCTGCAGCAGCGCCTCGGCTTCGGCCTCGCGCCCTTGCTGGCGCGCCGCCTGCCAGGCGTCGTGGATCGTGCTGGGATCGGTCATGTCGGGAAGGAGCCGCGCGAGGCGGCTCGAATGGGCCTGCTCAGGCCTTGTGGAACGAGCCCGGAGGCATCTTCGAGAACAGGTCGGCCAGCGAGGCGTCCTTGGGCAGCGGGCTGCCCTTTTCCGCGATGCCCTTGCCCAGGCCCTGCATCAGGGCGCCGAGCGCCTGCATGCCGGCATCCTTGGGCAGCGCGCCGCCGCCCTTCTTTTCCTCGATGGCCGAGGCCAGTGCCGAGATATCGATCTTGCCGCTGATTGCGGTTGCCATGATTCCTCCTTGGGATAGACAGGCCAGGGCATTACAGCCGAGCGGGCCGCGCCGGTCCTCGCCGCGGGCGAATGCGCGGCCCGCGAGCCGAAACCGATAGCCGCCTGAAAGCCGGATGAAGACTGCCCGAAGGCCGCGCGCCGCCGGCCGGGCCGCCGGCGCGCGGCCGACCTTAACAGTTCCTTGACATCCGCCTCCCTAGAATCCGAATCGCAAACAACAATCATTTTCATTTACGCGTAAGGATCAGCATGTTGTCGTATCGGGGAAGGCGTGGCCGGCCGTCGGGCTTGTTGAGCGGGCTGCTGGGTACCACGCTCGGCATCGCCATGATGTCGGGTGCGCAGGCACAGACGCGAACGGAGCCGCCGGCGCCGTCGCAGGCACGAGCCGCAGCCGGCACGAACGGGGCGACGGCGCAAGCGGCCGCGACGCCGGGCACCGCCGGGGCGACGACCCAGGCCGTCGCCCCAACCACGGCCGCCCAGGGCGGCGCCCAAACCACCGCCCAAGCCACCGCCAAGGGCACCAGCCAGGCCGCCGCCGCGCTGCCGGCCATGACGATCCACGGCGGGCGCTCCGCCTACCAGGCCGAGTTCGTCCACTCGGACCAGTTCACGCAGCCGATCCTCGACATGGCGCAGAGCGTCTCGGTGATCCCGAAGAAGGTGCTCGACGAGCAGCAGGCGCAGAGCCTGCAGGACATCCTGCGCAACGTGCCCGGCATCACCTTCACCTCGGGCGAGGGCAACCTTGGCTGGGGCGACATGTTCACGATTCGCGGCTTCTCGTCCGAGCAGAGCTTCACCGTCGACGGCATCCGCGATGCCGGGCTGGCGAGCCGCATGGACACCTTCGACACCGAGAGCGTGGAGGTCTTCAAGGGCACCGGCACCATCGAGTCGGGCGTGGCGGCGCCGGGCGGCAGCGTCAACCTGGTGACCAAGGAGGCGCACCTGGGCGATGCCTACCACCTGCAGGGTTCGCTGGGCAGCGCGAGCTACCGCCGCGTGACGGCCGATCTCAACAAGCAGCTGGGCGACAACACCGCGCTGCGCCTGAACCTGATGCGCCACACCAACGACGTGGACGGCCGCGCGGTCACCCACTACGACCGCTGGGGCGTGGCCGGCTCGCTGGCGATGGGCCTGGGCACGCCCACCACGGTGACGATCGACTACCTGCACCAGCACGACGACAACGTGCCCGACGGCGGCATCCCGATCCAGCGCGGCACCGGCGGCGCGCCGATGCCGGGCGTGGCGCGCAACGCCTGGTACGGCGACCCGAACCTCTACACCGATCGCACCGAGACCAACCGCGTGACGGTGAAGGTCGCGCACGACGTCAACGACAACGTGCACCTGTCCAACATCACGCGCTGGGAGCAGACCGACCGCGTGACCGTGCTCTCGCCGGCGCGCTTCAACAGCACGGCCGGCACCTCGCTCGGCTACGTCGGCAGCGGGCCGTTGATCACCAGCGGCTCGGGCGTGCTCTCATACAGCGGCTTCGCGCCGGCCCCGATCGCCGGCGGCCAGGCGGTCCTGCGCGGCAACAACTTCGGGACTGCCAAGCGTTACGACATCCTCGCCAACGAGACCAACCTGAATCTCGCGTTCGACACCGGCCACGTGCACCACGACGTGGTGGCCGGCGCCGAGTTCTATCACGAGCGCTACGGCGACTTGACCAGCGTGGTGGACGGCCCCGCCTTCAATCCGGTGATGTCGCTGGCCAACCCCTACGGCACCAGCATGGGCTCGGTGCCGACCCTGGAAGGCGGCGCCGGCGATTACGCGGCCGTCAACGACGGCGGCGTCTACCTGCGCGACACCGTCACGCTGACGCCCAAGTGGATCGTCGACGGCGCGATCCGCTACGACCGCTTCTCGGTCAGGCAGGTGAACGGCGCGGCGGGGGCGCACACGATCCAGCGCAGCAACGACGGCGCCTGGAGCGGCCGCGCCGGCCTGACCTACAAGCCGGTGCCCTACGGCAGCCTGTATGCCTCCTACAGCCAGGCGACCCAGCCCTCGGCGGTGGGCGGCACCACCAACAACGTGATCTACGGCGACACCACCAGCCAGAGCGTGAAGCCCGCCACCGCCAAGACCTGGGAAGTCGGCACCAAGTGGGACCTGTTCGAGCGGCGCCTGTCGCTGACGGGCGCGCTGTTCCGCACCGAGCTGAGCGATTCCTGGGATTACGGCGACAGCACCACCACGGTGGTGCGCGAGCTGCCGCCCAAGCGCGTGGACGGCATCGAGCTGGGCCTGTCGGGCAACCTGACCGAGAAATGGACGGCCTTCGCCGGTTTCGCCGGCATGCGCGGGCGCATCACCAAGGGCGCCAACGCGGGCGCGCGGCCCGGCAACGTGCCGAACGCCACCTTCAACCTGTGGACCTCGTACCAGCTCACGCCGAAGCTCGCGCTGAGCTACGGCGTGCAGTACGTCGGCACGCGCCGTTACACCGACAACGCCTACGTGGGCGGCCAGAACAACAACAGCAGCACGGTGAACGGGCCGAACGGCAAGCACCCCGTGTACGTGGCCGACAACGAGAAGGCGCCGGCCTTCTGGCTGCATTCGCTGGCCGCGCGCTACGAGGTGGACAAGCACCTGACGCTGAGCCTGAACGTGCAGAACCTGTTCAACAAGTTCTACTACTCGGCGATCGGCGCCTCGCTCGACGGCTACCAGATCTACGGCGTGCCCGGCGCGGGCCGCACCGTGATCCTGACCGCCGACCTGAAGTTCTGAGCGGCGCCTGGGCAATGACGGGCGGCCCCGCCTGCCGGGCGCGGCCGCTGTTTCGAACCGGCAAGGAGGATGATCATGATGGTCGAGGTACCGGGCGTGTTCAGCCCGGAGGAAGCGAGGGCGATCGCGGCGCGGCTGCGTGCGGCCGAATGGGTGGACGGCCGCGTCACGGCCGGCGCGCAGTCGCAGCGCGTGAAGGACAACCGGCAACTGGCCGGCGACGACCCGCTGGCGCGCGAGATCGGCGACGAGATCATCCGGCGTCTCGCGCAGCACGCGGTGTTCATGTCGGCCGCGCTGCCCAGGAAGATCTACCCGCCGCTGTTCAACTGCTACGCGGGCGGCGAGGCCTTCGGCTTCCATGTCGACAATGCCGTGCGCGGCATCCGCGAATCGCGCGAGCGCGTGCGCACCGACCTGTCGGCCACGCTGTTCCTGAGCGAGCCCGACAGCTACGAGGGCGGCGAGCTGGTGGTGCGCGACACCTTCGGCGAGCATGCCGTCAAGCTCGCGGCCGGCAACCTGGTGCTCTACCCGGGTTCGAGCCTGCATCGCGTGGCGCCCGTCACGCGCGGCGAGCGGCTCGCCTCGTTCTTCTGGGTCGAGAGCCTGGTGCGCGAGGATGCGCAGCGCAGCCTGCTGCTGGAGATGGATGTGGCGATCCAGCGGCTCACACAGCAGGGCGCGGACGAGGCCTCGCTGCTGCAACTGGCGGGCAGTTATCACAACCTGCTGCGGATGTGGGCCGATAGCTGAGCCGCGGGCGGGGCACCGGACCTTGCACGCGCTGTCAGGCGTGGTTCGAGGCGCCCGGCGCGGCCGGCTCGTCGCGCAGGTCGATGCGGAACCGGCAGCCTCGCCCCGGCGCCGAATCGAGCGTCACGCGCCAGCCCTGGTGCTGGCAGATGCGCTGCACCAGCGACAGGCCGAGGCCGAGATTGTCGGCGCCGGCGTTGGTGCCCTGCACGAAAGGGGCGAACATGGCGGCCTGCGCCTCGGGCGCGATGCCCGGGCCGTCGTCCTCGACTTCCAGCGAGCGCGCGGCGGCGCGCACGCGGATCCGCGTGCCGCCGCCGGCATGCTGCAGGGCATTGCGGATCAGGTTCGACAGCACGATGCGCAGCAGTGCAGACGGATAACGCGGCGCGGCCCGCACCTCCGGCTCGTCGATCGCCAGTTCCAGCGCGAAGCCGAGTTGCGCGGCGCGCGCCTGCCAGCGCTGCGTCTCGTCGCGCGCCACGCCGATCGCCTCGGCATGCGCGAAGCCGTGCGTGTCGCCGGCGCCGCGCGAGAGCATCAGATAGGCGGCCAGTTGCTGGTCGATTTCCCGGGCCGCGCCCTGCATGCGCTGCAGGCGCGCGCGCTGCGCCTCGGCCAGCGCCGGATCGTCGAGCAGCAGCTCGGCCGAGCTCGAGATCACCATCAGCGGCGTGCGCAGCTCGTGGCCCACGTCGGCCGTAAACAGCCGTTCGCGCTGCAGGGCCGCCTCGAGCTGGTTGTAGGTCTCGTCGAAGGCGGCCGCCAACTGGCCGATCTCGTTGTCGGGGTATTCGTGCGCGAGGCGCGTCTGCGGCGGCAGCGCGGGGCGCTCGCCGACCTGCGCGGCCAACCGCAGCAGCGGCCCGACGAAGCGCCGCGTGGTGACGCCGCCCAGCAGGAAGGCGAGGATCAGCGCGCCGGCCATGCTGGCCACCGCGATCCAGTGCGAATGCTGCTGGCGCTGCTCGAACTCGGTGTAGTCGCGCAGCAGCAGGTAGCGCACCTGGTCCTGGTCGTCGACCATCGCATGCCATTCGCGGCCCTCGTGCTCGATCTTGCTGAAGCCGAGCGGCAGCGCGCGCAGCCAGGGCGGAAACGCGTCGCTGCCGGGCGCGCCGTGGAAGAAGCGGTCCTCGCGGCCCACGTCGCGGCCGCTCAGGTATTCGTCGCGGATCCGCTTGACGGCCATGCCCATGTCGATGCGCTGCAGGTGCACCTCCAGCGTGTCGATGGTCCACAGCGAGGCGAGCGAGAGCAGGGTGCCCACCACCGCCGCGAGCAGCACGTAGGTGAGCAGCAGCTGGCGCGCCAGCGTGCGCCTAGGCTTGCGCACGCTGCGGGTCCTGCAACTGGTAGCCGATGCCGTGCACGGTGCGCAGAAGCGGCACCGCGTAGGGCTTGTCGATCACCTGGCGGATCAGGTGGACGTGGGTGCGCAGGCTGTCGCTGTCGGGCGGCGAATCGAGCCACAGCGCTTCCTCCAGCCGCGCGCGATGGACCACGGCGGGGCTCGCCTGCATCAGGATCTGCAGCAGCTTGAGCGGCGCGGGAGGCAGCCGCAGCGTGTCGCCGGCGCGCGTCAGCGCGCGCGTTTCGGTGTCGTAGACCAGGTCGGCCACCTGCAGCGTGCGCGCGGCCGGGCGGCGCGAGCGGTGCAGCAGCGCCTTGACGCGCGCGGCCAGCTCGGCCAGCGCGAAGGGCTTGACGAGGTAGTCGTCGGCGCCGGCGTCGAAGCCCTGCAGGCGATCGTCGAGCGTGTCGCGCGCGGTCACCATGATGAGCGGCGTCTCCAGCCGCGCCTCCTCGCGCAGCTTGCGGCACAGGCTGTAGCCGTCGAGCCGGGGCAGCATCAGGTCGAGCACGATCAGGTCGAATTCGTGCGCGGTGGCGAGCGCATAACCCTGCTGGCCATCGAACGCGCAATCGACGATGTAGCCGCGATTGCCGAGGTGGCCGGAGATATTGGCGAGGATGTCGGGATCGTCTTCGATGACGAGGATACGCATGGGCGGTGCCGCGAAGGGGCGAACGGGAATCGTCGCCGATTCTATCGCGCGGCAGGCGCTTGCGCGCGGTGCTGGGGAAGTTGAAAGCCGGCGGCGCGGGAATCTCGCCGCGCCGCCGGCCGGGCGATGCTTAGGCGCCCTTGAGAAATGCCGTCAGGTGGCGGTTGAAGGCGCTCGGGCGCGCGAGGTTCATGCCGTGCGAGGCGCCCTCGATGGTCACGCGCGAGGCATTCGGGATCCAGTTGGCCAGCGCGCCGACGTTCTCGCGGAACATCGCCGGGCTCTTCTCGCCGTCGATCAGCAGGGTCGGGCAGGCGATGCCGCCGGCCAGCTCGGCCGAGTAGGCCGGCAGCGGGTCGCGCAACTGCATCGACAGGGTGCGGGCGTTGTCGGTGGCCATGGTGCGGAAGCCCGGCGTGCTCTTCTGCCAGGTGCCGGGACGGCTCACGGAATCGACGAACAGCTCCAGGCCGGCGGCCACCTCGCCATTGGCGATCAGCGTCACGGCGCGCGTGCGCAGGCGCTTGGTTTCCAGCGAGGCGGTGGGCGCGGCCAGGTTCGGCACGCCGCTCAGCGAGCCGCCCGGATCGCACAGCGTCAGCGAGCGCACCAGTTCCGGGTAGCGATGCGCCATGTAGAAGGCCACGCAGCCGCCGCGCGAATGCCCGACCAGGTGCACCGGGCCGGCGCCGAGCTGGCGCACGAAGGCGCCGAGCTGGTCGGCGTGGGTGCTCCAGCTGAAGGTGGGCAGCGCCTCGGAGGGCTCGGCCGGCCAGTAGTGCGTGAGGCTCGGCGCGAGGCAGGCGAACTGCGGGGCGAGGCCCGACAGTTGCGGCTGCCAGAAGCGGAAGTCGCAGAGCGAGCCGTGCACGAACACGACGAGATCGCCTTCGCCCGTCTGGACGTAGGGCATCTTGATGATGGGGCCGGGACCGGGCAGGTCCAGCGAAACGGGTGCGGCGAGAGAGGCGACGGGGTTCACGATCGTTCTTGGTGGAGTTACGGGCGTCATGATAATGGATTTCCCTGATATGTCGCGTCTGTGTGAAAAAACGACAACGACGTGGGTGCAGCATCCAATTCCGTCTGATAAATAATAAGTATTTGTTTTTGCTTGGATTATTGATGTTGTTGCGATGCGGGATCACCCTCGCAACGGAAGGCGAGATTGTTGTTTGAATTTGTAGTAATTAGGGAATGCAAGGGGCGTTTCGCCGCGTGTGCACGTTTCGCGACGCTGGCACGGAAGCTGGCTTGACTTATTGAAAGGTTTTTGAAGGCTGACGGCGATCAATCGGCTTTCGGGCAGGCTTGCCGGGCCTGCTGCATGCCCTGGTCGTAGGCGGCGGCGAAATCGGCCGCCGACAGCGTGGCGCCGAAACGCGCCGCGAGCCGCTCGCGCGGCCACTTGCCGTTGCCGGCCGACGCGGCGAGCAGGGCATAGGCGATCGAGGTCGCCGGATCCTGCGCGCCGAACTGGCCGCTGCCATAGGCGCTGGCCAGCAGCCCGGCGGCCAGCGGGTCGCAGTTGCCGGCGGCATCCCGCAGGTGCTCGCGTGCCTCGCCGCGCCATTGCCGCACGCGCGGGTCGTCGGCGTTGTCGCCGAGCGCGGCGCTGCCCTGGCCGAACGGCCCTTCGATGAAGTAGTCGACTTGCGCGTCGCCGCGCCCGGCGCGGGCGGCCTGGGCCAGGAACTGCAGGCGTTCGTCGACCTGCGCGGCGCTGACGTTCGCGCAAAGCCGCGCCTCGCGGCTCGCCGATGCTCGGGAGTCCGATGCAGCCGCATCGCCTGCCGGCTGCCGCGTGGCCGCCTCGGCGCAGACCGATTCGGCCAGGTACACATGCCAGGCCGCATCGGCGTCGCCGCGCCGGGCCGCGCCCGCGTACTGGTCCACATATTGCGCGACGGTCTTGCCACCGAGATCGACCAGGCGCCCGCTGCTGCCCACCAGTTGCGCGCCCGCGTCGTCGACGGCGGCGCGCCCGGCCGGCGCCTCGGGATTCGAGAAGCTCGAGGCGCCGGTGCTCCCGAGCTTCGAGGCCACCGGTGCGCTGACCGGCGCCGAACTTCCCACCGGCTTGCCGCCGCGCGCGAAGCACCAGGCGAGCACCAGCGCGAGCGCCGCCAGCATGATCGCTGGCGTTCCCAGGCGGCGTGCTCGTCGTGTGCTCATGGCGGCGGCCTGCTTACCAGAGATAGCAGTAGGTTTCGTTGCTCTCGAGGTTGTTGCCGAGCGCCGGCTGCGAGAGATCCTTCACCCAGCCGTTCGGCTCGTCGGGCGTCGGCGTGTCGCCGCAGTTGGTGTGCACCCAGTGGATGCCGACGTCGCCGCCGGTATAGAGCTGGCCGCACAGCTCGAGCTGGTCGCCGACTCGGATCTGCGTCAGCGGATCGGGCACGCTCTTCTGGTTGCGGCGGTAGCCGTTCGCGAACACGTTGTCCATCGCCACGTCGTAGGTCCGGCCGTCGGTGCCGCGCAGGTTCACGTGCGTGTGCGAGAGATAGATGCCTTGGCGCTGCGAGCCCGACACGAACACGGGCGCGCTCAACACGGTGCCGGTGAGCAGCGAGCCGCCCTGGCAGAGATCAGCCGCCGAGGCGGTCAGGGAAGCGGACATCGAAGCGGCGGCCAGTGCCAGGCCGATCAGGATTTTTTTCAATCTGGATTCCCCCTCAGGAATGGAATGTCGAACGGACATCGCACCGATGCCGAGGCGCACGACGCGGTGTCGGCGACTACGGTAACGAAGCCTCGATGACGTCGCGATGAATTCGCGGGCCCTGATCGCGATCATTTCGCATGCGTCGCCGGATGGCCGGACATGCGCATCGGTCTCAGCACAATAGGCGCTGCGCGTGGCTTATGCGAGCGACAAAATGATTGCGTCGCCAAGCATCGACGATGCTCGCGATCGATGCGGGATTCGTATCGCGCCGGTGCGGAGTGAGGCCTGCTCCGATTTACAATCGAGGCCTTCATGGCCGATTCCGTATTCAATTCCGCTGCTCTCATGCCCGCCTCCGATTCCACCGACACCGGCAATTCGTTCCATGCCGCCGACGCGAGCGGCAAGCTCGACCGATCCTCTTCCGAGCCCGCTTGCCGGGCGATCCTCTGGGACATGGACGGCACGCTCGCCGATAGCGAGCCGCTGCATTTCGCCTCGCTGGCGGCTGCCTTGCATCACTTCGGCGTGCAGGCCGACGAGGCGCTGCATGCGCTGACCGTCGGCATGACCGGGCGCGATGCCTACCGCTTCTGCGTCGAGCGCTACGGGCAGGCATTCGATTTCGCGCGGTGGTCGCAACTGCGCGCCGATACCTTCGCCGCGAGCCTCGGAACCTTGCGCGCACGCGAGGGCGCGCTCGCGCTGTGCCGTGCCGCCCAGCGCGCGGGCTTGCGCCAGGCCGTGGTGTCGAACGCGGGGCGCGGCACGCTCGACGCCGGCATCGGCGCGCTCGGCCTGGATGCCTGGCTGACGGTATCGATCAGCGCGCACGACGTGGCGGCCGGCAAGCCCGCGCCCGACGGCTATCGGCTCGCCGCCGCGCGGCTCGGCGTGAGCGCCGCCGAGGCGGTGGTGGTCGAGGACAGCCCGCTCGGGGCGCAGGCGGGCGTGGCCGCCGGCATGCGCGTGCTGGCCTGGCTCGATGCCGCGAGCGATGCGCGCGCCTATCCGCGCGAGGCGCGGGTGGTGCGGAGTGCGAAGGAACTGGCGGATGCGCTGGGCCTGGCGATCGATCGCGAGGCTTGATCGGCTGGCTAGCGGCGCTCGGCGGCCTCGCCGCTGATGGCGGACCAGCCTGCGATAGCCTGGAAAGCTGCATGCGCCGGGATGGCCGGACGTCGAGCCCGCGGAGTCGATCGGCCGACCAGGGCACGGCGCGAAATCATCGGCCCGGGCGTTGCCGCGCGCGCAATGAACGGCGATACTCACGGACGCCGATTCTCCCGGGCTCGCGATCGCGCGGGCCGCCCTGCACGCGACGGCGCGTTTCAAACGCCGCCGGCCCATTCCGGCGCCGCCCGCGCGGCATCGACCGGATAACAAAATAGAGGAACGCCAGATGGACGTAGTGGATGTATTGATCGTCGGTGCCGGACATGCCGGCGCCAATTGCGCGATGGAGCTGCGCAAGGCCGGTTTCGAAGGCAGCGTGATGCTGTTGTCCGACGAAACCGAGCTGCCTTACGAGCGTCCGCCGCTGACCAAGGACTATTTCACCGGCGATCGCGGCGGCGAGCAGATCCGCTTTCGCACCGCCGAGGCCTGGCTCGAGCGCGGCATCGAGGTGCGGCTCGCGCATCGCGTCGAGGCGATCGAGCCCGAGGCGCATCGCGTGCGCCTGGCCGACGGCGCCACGCTGCAATACGGCAAGCTGGTGTGGGCCGCGGGCGGCACGCCGCGCCGGCTCGCCTGCGAAGGCGCGACGCTGGCGGGCGTGCACGTGATCCGCGCCAAGCACGATATCGATGCACTGAAGGCCGACCTGGCCGGGCGCGAGCATGTCGTGATCGTCGGCGGCGGTTACGTCGGCCTGGAGGCGGCCGCCTCGCTGACCAAGCTCGGCGGCGTGCGCGTGACCGTGGTGGAAGCGCAGGACCGCCTGCTCGCGCGGGTGGCCGGCGAGCCGCTGTCGGCCTTCATCGAGGGCGAGCATCGCGCGCGCGGCGTGGAGATCGTCACGGGCGCGCAGGTCGCCGCGCTGAAGGGGCAGGACGGGCGCGTCAGCGCGGTCGAGCTGGCCGATGGCCGTTCGATCGCGGCCGACCTGGTGATCGCCGGCATCGGCATCGTGCCGACCGCGCAACGGCTGCTCGATGCGGGTGCGCAGGGCGGCAACGGCGTCGATGTCGATTCGCAGTGCCGCACCACGCTGCCCGACGTCTACGCGATCGGCGATTGCGCGCGTCGCGCGCATCCGCTGGTGGCCGGCGCCGCGCTGCGCATCGAGAGCGTGCCGAGCGCGCTCGAACATGCGCAGATCGTGGCCGCCTCGATCACCGGCAAGCCCTCGCCGAAGCCGGGCGTGCCCTGGTTCTGGTCGACCCAGTACGACCTGCGCATCCAGATGGCCGGGATTCCCGACGGCTATGACGAGGTGGCGGTGCGTGGCGACTTGGCCGCGCGCTCGTTCCTGGTGCTCTACCTGCGCGGCGGCCGCCTGATCGCGCTCGACGCCGTGAACGCCACCAAGGACTACGTGCAGGGCCGTGCGCTGCTGGCCGCCGACGTCACGCTCACGCGCGAGCAGCTCGAGGACCTCTCGGTGCCGCTGCAGGCGCGCATGCCGGTGGCGAGCGCCTGAGCAGCACGCCGCCGCGCGGCGGCACGGTGCAAGGCCGTGCCGCCCTTCGAGGCTCGTTTCAAGGCTGATTTCAAGGCCGATGCGTTTCCAGCAGCAGGTTCAGGAACGCCTCGACGCTGCGCGTGACCGGCCGCGCCTCCTCGACGATCGCGCAGAACGACACCGAATAGGCCGGCGAATCGGGCAGCACCTCGAAGCGGTAGCGCGGCGCGAGCCGCGCCACCAGTTGCTCGGGCAGCAGCCCGACGCAATGGCCGGTGGCCACCATCATCGCCACGGCCTCCAGGCCGACCACTTCCGGCCCCTGCGCGAACCCCTGGCTCGACAGCGCGTCCTCCACGAACGGATGCGAGCGATAGACCAGCGGTAGCCGGCGCGTATCGCCGGCCGCGCGCAACTCGCCCGCCACGTCGGGCCGGTAGAACACGCGATGGGTTTCCTCGAACAGCGGATAGTGGCGAAACCCGGCCGCGCGCTTGTAGGCGCCGCGGATTGCGACCTGCACGCGGCGCTCGACCAGCGCGGCGCTGAGATCGCGATAGGTCATCACCGACAGCGAGGGGCGCACCAGCGGCGCGATCCGGTGCAGCTCGGCCAGCGCCTGCGGCACGCGGCAGCCCTCGTGGCTCAGCACATGCTCCGACATCCCCAACTGCAGCGGCCCCGACAGCACGCCGCGCACCGCGTCCACCTCGGGCTTGATGCGCTCCAGCGCCTCCAGCGCTTCCGAGGCCACGCGCAGCGCCACCTCGCCGCCCTCGGTCAATTGAAAGCCGCCCGGCCCGCGCTCGCAGAGCTTGAGGCCCAGGCGCGCCTCCACCTCGTTGATGTGCCGGCTGATCGAGGCCTTGGACATCGCCAGCACGCGCTCGGCCGCGGCGAAACCGCTGGCCTGCGCGGCCGCGCAGAACACGCGCAACGAGCGCAGGTCGCGCTCGTCGAGGTCCATTTTCTTCATCGATCGCGCCCCGCGAAAGTTTCGGTTTCCGAAACCATATCAATAAAAAAATGAATTTCCAAAACTATTTGGCGTGTCTACATTGGCCTTCAACCACCCCCCACCGCTACCAGGAAGCACCGCCATGAGACCGCTGAACCGACGTCAATTCCTTGCCCTGACGGGCAGCGCCACGCTCGCGCTGGCCGCGCCGTCGATCGCCTTCGCGGAGGGCGGCACGCTGGCCGACATCCGCAAGCGCGGCGTGCTGACGGTGGGCACCGAGGCGGCCTACGAACCTTTCGAATTCGTCGAGAACGGCAAGGTGACCGGCTACGGCCACGACATCCTCGAATACATGGCGGGCAAGCTCGGCGTGAAGCTGAACCAGATGAACCTGCCGTTCCAGGGCCTGCTGCCGGGCCTGATGACGCACAAGTTCGATTTCGTCGCCACCAGCGTTGGCATCAATCCGGAGCGCGCGCGCCGCTTCGCTTTCTCGCAGCCGGTGGGCGTGGTCGACACGGTGCTGGTGGTGCGCGCGGGCGACACGGCGGTCGGCAAGCCCGAGGACGCGGGCGGCAAGATCGTCGGCACCCAGATGGGCTCGTCCTCGCAGCCGATCGCGCAGGCCTTCGATACGCAGTTGAAGGCGAAGGGCGCCGGTTATGCCGACATCAAGCTGTTCCAGGCCTATCCGGACGTGATGGTGGCGCTGCAGAACAAGACGCTCGACATCGGCATCATGCCGTCGAACATCGTCGCGGTGCTGATGAAGAAGGAGCCGGGGCAGTTCCGCGTGGTCGGCAAGATCGGCGAGCCGAAGATGCTGGCCTGGGTCGCCAATCCGCAGGACAAGGAGATCCGCGACTTCATCAACGCCTCGCTGAGCGAGCTGGAGAAGAACGGGCAACTGGCCCAGCTGCAGAAGAAGTGGTTCGGCTACACCATGAACCTGCCGACCAGCGGCTACCTGCCGGAAGGCGCGGTCTGAGGCGCGCGCGATGGCATCGGCATCCTTCCTCGACGGCGCCATGCTCGGGCCGTTCCTGCACGACGTGGCGGCCGGCGCGGCCACCACGGTGATCGCGAGCGTGGCCGCGTTCGCGATCGGCATCGTGCTCGGCGCGCTGCTGCTGCTCGCGCGCCAGCACGGCGGGCGCGTGGCGGCGGCCTGCGTGCTCGCCTACGTGAGCCTGATCCGCGGCGTGCCGGCGCTGATCCAGATGCTGGTCGCCTACTACGTGCTGCCCGCGCTGCTGGACATCACGCTCTCGCCCCTGCAGGCCGGGATCCTCGCGCTGGCGCTCAACACCGCCGCCTACATCTCGGAGATCCTGCGCGGCGCGCTGCATTCGCTGGGCCGCGGGCAGATCCCGGCGGCCCGCGCACTCGGCATGTCCCCGGTGCAGGTGTGGCGCCACATCGTGTTCCCGCAGTTGTTCCTGCGCTCGATCCCGCCGCTGACCAGCGAGTTCACCATGCTGCTGAAGGCCTCCTCGCTGCTGTCGATCATCGCCGTGCACGACCTCGCGACGGTGGCGCGCGACGCCACCTTGCAGACCAACCAGCCGCTGCAGGTGTTCAGCGCGGCGGCGGCGGTCTACTTCGCGATCCTGTTCCTGGTCTCGTCCGCCTCGCGCGGGCTCGAACGCAGGCTGTCCCATGTCCATTGACGTTTCCATCATCACCGCCTCGATCGGGCCGCTGCTCGAAGGGCTGAAGGTGACGGCCCAGGTCTGCGTGCTCGGCATCCCGCTCGGCATCGTGGCCGGTACGCTGGCCGCCTATTGCCGCGCGATGCCCTCGCGCCTGCTGCGCGCGCTCTCGCTCGCCTATGTCGAGATCGTGCGCAACGTGCCCTTCCTGATCCTGGTCTACCTGAGCTTCTTCGGCCTGCCCAAGCTCGGCTTGCGGGTGCCCGCCTTCGCGATCGGCGTGGCCGCCACCGCCTTCTATACCGGCGGCTACTTCTGCGAGATCCTGCGCGCCGCGCTGGCGAGCCTGTCGCACGGGCAGGTGCAGGCCGCGCGCTCGCTGGGGCTGAACGCCTTCCAGGTGCAGCGCCACGTGGTGCTGCCGCAGATCTTCGGCTTCCTCGCGCCGGCCACCACCAGCCTGACCATCATGATGTTCAAGGACAGCTCGATCTTCTCGGTGATGAGCCTGGCCGAGATGACCTACCAGAGCAACCTGCTGACCGCCGATACCTTCGCCTACGTCGAGGTGCTCGGCACCACGGCGCTGATCTACTGGTCGTGCAGCGTGCTGCTCGACATCGCCGGGCAGTGGGCCGAGCGCGCCGCGACGCGCTACCGCCACGCCTGATTCCATTCCCGACGAAGCGCTCATCGCATCATCCACATAAAGAGGAATACTGACAATGACGCAAGCCCTGACGGTCGCGCCGCGCACCGGCCACAAGACCCTGCTGTACTCGGAACTCGCCCTCGACCTGGACCATCTGGTGGCCGACATCGCCGTGCTCGGCATGCCCTATGGCGCGGCCTATTCGGCCTCCGACTTCACCAACGACCAGACCAACGCGCCGGCCGCGATCCGCCAGGCCACCGACCGCGTGGTGCGCTCGCCCGGCCATTACGACTTCGATATCGACGGCCCGCTGCTGCAGGAGCGCGACGACATCCGCTTCGTCGACTGCGGCGACGTGATCGCCGACCTGGCCGCGCCGGGAAGCCACTACCAGCGCGTCGAGGCCGCGGTGCGCAAGATCCTCGCGGCCGGCGCGCTGCCGATCGTGATGGGCGGCGACCACGGCATCACCACGCCGGTGCTGCGCGCCTTCGATACGCTGGGGCCGATCACCCTGGTGCATGTCGATGCGCACCTGGACTGGCGCGACGAGGTGAACGGCGTGCGCGAGGGCCTGTCGAGCCCGATCCGCCGCGCCTCGGAGATGAAGCACGTGGCGAAGATCGTGCAGATCGGCCTGCGCGCGCAGGGCAGCGCGCGGCCCGAGGAACTGCGCGCGGCGCAGGCCTACGGCTCGGAGCTGGTGAGCGCCTACGAGCTGCACGACGTCGGCATGGATGCCGTGCTGGCGCGCATTCCCGACAACGGCAACTACTACCTGACGATCGACGCCGACGGGCTCGACCCTTCCGTGATGCCGGCCGTGGCCGGCCCGGCGCCGGGCGGCGTGACCTTCCTGCAGGCGCGCAAGCTGATCCACGGCCTGGTGAAGAAGGGCCGCGTGGTCGGCATGGACATCGTCGAGATCCAGCCCGAGAAGGACGTCAACCAGATCTCCTGCATCACCGCCGGCCGCCTGATCCTGAACCTGATCGGCAGCGCGATCCGCGCCGGCTATTTCGACGGCAAGCGCTGAGCGCGAGGGAGGCTTCGATGATCGAGATCCAGCAGCTCGGCAAGCACTACGGCGCGTTCCAGGTGCTCGACGCCTGCACCGCCAGCGTCGCCAAGGGCGAGGTGGTGGTGGTCTGCGGGCCGTCGGGCTCGGGCAAGAGCACGCTGATCAAGTGCGTGAACGGGCTGGAGCCGTTCCAGTCCGGGCAGGTGGTGGTCGACGGCATCAGCGTGGGCGCGGCCGGCACGCGCCTGTCGGCGCTGCGCGCGCGCATCGGCATGGTGTTCCAGCACTTCGAGCTGTTCCCGCACATGAGCGTGCTCGACAACATCGTGCTCGCCCAGCTCAAGGTGCTGGGCCGGCGCCGCGACGAAGCCGAGGCGCGCGCGCTCGCGCTGCTCGATCGCGTCGGCTTGCGCGCGCAGGCCGGCAAGTATCCGGCGGCGCTGTCGGGCGGCCAGCAGCAGCGCGTGGCGATCGTGCGCGCGCTGGCGATGGACCCGGCCGCGATGCTGTTCGACGAGCCGACCTCGGCGCTCGACCCCGAGATGGTCAACGAAGTGCTCGAGGTGATGACCGACCTGGCCCGCGAGGGCATGACGATGATGGTGGTCACGCACGAGATGGGCTTCGCGCGGCGCGTGGCCGATCGCGTGATCTTCATGGAGCGCGGCGCGATCGTCGAGGATGCCGCCGCCGACGCCTTCTTCGAGGCGCCGCGCTCGGAGCGCGCGCGCCTGTTCCTGTCCCGCATCCTTACGCACTGAGCCTCACGCATTGCGGCGGCCTCGCCGCTTTTCCCAACCCTGCCACTGCCTGATTCCCCATGGAACATATCCGCATCCGCCCGTTCAACACCAAGCACACCTACCCCGAGCAGTCGCTCGACAACGACCTCGCGCAAGGGGTGGTGGCCGGCAAGATGGTCTTCCTGCGCGGCCAGATCGGCCAGGATCTCGACACTTCGCAATCGGTCGGCATCGGCGACGCCGCGGCCCAGGCCGAGCGCGCGATGGCGAATGTCCAGATGCTGCTGGAGGAAGCCGGCAGCAAGCTCGAGGACATCTGCAAGATCACCGTCTATCTGACCGACGTGCGTTATCGCGAGGCCGTCTATCGCGTGATCGGGCGCTGGCTGAAGGGCGTGCACGCGGTCTCGACGGGGCTGACCGTGACGGCCCTGGCGCGCCCGGAATGGCTGGTCGAGATCGACGTGATCGCCGTCAAGCCATGAGCGCGCCGCGCGATCCGGTCGAGCTGCTGGCGCGGCTGGTGGCGTTCCGCTCGATCAGCCGCCAGCCCAACCTCGACCTGATCGGCTTCGTGGCCGACTACCTGCGCGGATACGGCGTCGAATCGCGGCTGGTGCCGCACGCCGACGGCACGCGCGCCAATCTCTACGCCACCATCGGCCCGCGCGATCGCGGCGGCCTGTGCCTGTCCGGCCATGCCGACGTGGTGCCGGTGGCGGGCCAGCCCTGGAGCAGCGATCCGTTCGAGCTGGTGGAGCGCGACGGCCGCCTGTATGGACGCGGCAGCTCGGACATGAAGGGCTTCCTGGCCTGCGTGCTGGCCGCCGTGCCGGCCTTCGTCGCCGAGCCGCTGGCGGTGCCGATCCATCTCGCGATCAGCTACGACGAGGAGATCGGCTGCGTGGGCGTGCGCGACCTGCTCGACGAGCTGGCGCGCGATGCGGCGCGGCCGCTGGGCTGCATCATCGGCGAGCCCACCGGCATGCGGCTCGGCTCGGCGCACAAGGGCAAGCGCGCGTATCGCTGCTGCGTGCGCGGGTTGGCGGCGCATTCGGCGCAGCCGCAGCTCGGCGTCAATGCGATCGAGTACGCGGCCGAGCTGGTCACGGCGCTGCGCGGCAGCGCCCGCGCGCTGGAGACGGAAGGCGCGCGCGATGCGCGCTTCGATCCACCCTGGAGCACCGTGCAGACCGGCACCATCGAGGGCGGCGTGGCCGTCAACGTGGTGCCCGACCGTTGCGCGTTCGACTTCGAGATTCGTGAGTTGCCGGGGCGCGATGGCGAGCGGGTGATCGAGGCGCTCACGGCGCTCGCGCGCGATACGCTGCTGCCGGAGATGCGGCGCGTGGCGCCCGAGGCGGCCATCGAGCTGGAGCCCTTGTCCGCCTATCCCGGCCTGCGCGACGATGCCGGCTCGCTCGAGCTGAAATCGCTGTGCGCCGGCTGGCTCGGCGACGAGCGCGAGACCACGCTGTCGTTCGGCACCGAGGGCGGGCTGTTCCAGTCGATCGGGATTCCGGCGGTGGTTTGCGGCCCGGGCTCGATCACGCGCGCGCATCGCGCCGACGAATACGTGCGCCGTGACGAGCTGGCGGCCTGCATGAGCTTCCTGGTGCGCTTCACCGAGCACTGCCGCGCGCCCGGCTGAGGCGAGCCGCGCGGTGGCCGGGCTGCCGCGACTCGCCGCTCAGTGGCTGCCGCGCGTGCCGGCGACGGCGGGCTTGCTTTCCAGCTTGCCGAACACGAAGGTCGACAGCACCGTGATCGCGCCGACCAGCAGGAAACTCATCTGGATGCCGAACAAGGTCGAACTGCCGTGCGCGCTCAGCAGGCTGGCGAAGCCGCCGCCGATCGACACGCCCAGGCCGGTGGCCAGCATCTGCACCATCGAGAACAGGCTGTTGCCGCTGCTCGCGTCGCGATGGGACAGATCCTTGAGGGTGACGCTGTTCATGGCCGCGAACTGCATCGAGGTGGCGCCGCCGAACGAGGCCATCAGCGCGAGGTCGAGCAGCAACGGCGTGTGCGGCGAGAGCGTGGCGAAGCCGAGGATCGAGATGCCCACCACCAGCGTGTTGACCTTCAGGAAGGGCACGTAGCCGTAGCGCCTGACCAGCGGCGCGATCATGCGCTTGGTGATCACGCCGGCGACGGCGGCCGGCAGCATCACCAGCCCCGCGTGCAGCGGCGAGTAGCCGAAGCCGAGCTGCATCTGCAGCGGCAGCAGGAAGGGCACCGCGCTGCTGCCGATCCGGCACACCAGGTTGCCGATCAGGCCGACGCTGAAGCGGCGCTCGAACAGGCCGAGCCGGAACAGCGGCTGCTCGCGGCGGCGCGCATGCGCGACATAGGCCAGCACCGCGAGCGCCGAACCGAGCGCGGCCAGCACGATCCAGCCCACGTGCGAGGCGGCGCCCGGCATGTCGAGCGCCAGCGAGCTGCCGAGCATCGCCAGCGACAGCAGGGTGCAGCCGATCAGGTCGAAGGGCTGCCGCTCGTCGAGCCGGTCGGCGGGCAGGTAGCGCTGCACCGCGAGCAGGCCGACCGCCGCGATCGGCACGTTGACGAAGAAGATCCAGCGCCACGACAGCGCCTGCGCGAACCAGCCGCCCAGCGTGGGGCCGACGATCGGCCCGACCTGGCCGGCGATCGAGATGAAGGCCAGCGCGCCCACGTAGGCTTCGCCGGGCACGCTGCGCAGCACCGCGAGCCGGCCGATCGGCAGCAGCATCGAGCCGCCCACGCCCTGCACCACGCGCGCCACCACCAGCTGCGTCGAGGTATGCGAGCCGGCGCAGGCCAGCGAGCCGATCGCGAACACCAGGATCGCCGCGAAATAGACCGAGCGCGTGCCGTAGCGGTCGGCCAGCCAGCCCGAGGCGGGCGTGAGCATCGCCATGGTGAGCGTGTAGGCCACCACGATCGAGCGCATCGAGAGCGTGTCCTCGCCGAAGGCATGCGCGATCGAGGGCAGGGCGGTATTGACGATGGTGGTGTCGAGCGCCTGCATGAAGAAACCACCGGCCACGATCCATAGCAGGGCCGATTGGGAAACAGAACGCGTCATGTCGGGAGAGCGGGAGTCGATAAGGAAAACGAGCGCGCGGCGGATCCGTGCGCCGGGCCCCGGCGCTTGCGCCGAGGCTTGCAGTTTGCCAGAGCAAGCTTACGGAGACGCGACAGCCCCGCGCCGCGGTCTTGGCGGCCCCCGGCGGTGCTATCGACTGCGTTCGGCGCTCGTCATTTCGCCGGGCAGCGGGCGGTGGCGCCGACCACGTTGTCCTTGCGCGGATCGGGATCGCCGCCGACGGTGACCACCGACAGCACGCCGACGGCGTTGCGATAGGTGTAGCTGCAATAACCCACGCCGGTGCCCGAGCAGTCGTTCACCTCGATCACGCCGTGCCTGGCGAGATCGGCCGCCACGTCGTGGAGCGGGTCGCCGCGCTTCGCACGCACCGGCTTCCAGCCCTGTGCGATGAGGATCTTGCGCGCCTCGGCGATCGACTTGCCGAATACCTTGGGCACGCTCGCGCGGCCTTGGCAGAACGATCGCGAGGCGGCCACTTCCGTCAGGCGCAGCCCCTCGTCCTGCTGATGCAATTCGGCGACCGGGCCGCCGACGCCTTGCCCCTCGCCGACCAGCAGCCCGCCCGTCTCCAGCGGATCGAGCCTGCCGAGCTGCCAGTCGGCCTTGCGCGCGGTATAGGCGAGCGCGATCAGGCGCGTGCCCTCGAAGATGCCGATGTTGGCGTTGCGCGGCGTGCAGATCGCGCTGGTGCCGGGCTCGAAGCCGCTCGCGAACGACACCGCGCGATAAGGGCCGAGCGGTGCCTCGGACATCACGAACCAGCCGAGCTTCTCGACCTCGCGGCCGGCGGCCGACAGCGCATCGGCGGGCTCGCGGTAATGCGCGCAGAACTCGGCCGGCGCATCGTGCTCGGGCGAGGGCGGCAGCACCGCGAGCGGCACCAGCGAGGCACCCGTCACCTCGGAAGCGGTGCTTGGCGTTTGAGCCGTCGCCGCCGGCGCGATCGCCGACAAGATGGATGCGCACGCAAGCATGGCGGCCGCCAGGCCGCGACGGGATGCGCGCGCGGATGTCGGCGCCGCGAAGGTCGGCTGAAGGGCATGCAGCATGCTGCGAGTCTCCGGAAAAGGACGGTTTGGGCGCCCGCGGCCGGCCGCGGGCGAGGCCATGATGCCCCAAAACCGGGGCAGGGTTCACACCGACAAAGTTCCTGTCGAATTTTCGATGAGACGGACAGTAACCAATCGTGGACGGCGAGGCACTCGTTTTTTCGGCTGGAGAATTTAGGATTCGTCTTCACGAACAGCCGGAAAGACACGGCTCGCGCTGAAATCTCATAAATTTATCGTCGCCCCCGATGGCGGCGAATCGCGTGGAATCCCTTGGGGGGGATCGTCTGTCGATGGCTCACCCAATCCGGCACGGAAGGCCGGCGCTCGCGAGCCGAAACATCATGAGAACCAGGCTGGCGGGCGAGACGTTCCGGCATAGAGAGAAACCGCGGGCCGCATGCCTGCCGAAGTTGAAACGTTTGGCTCACGCGCCGCGAGGCGCGTGAGCGCTTCACCGCCTCGGGGCGGGCGTCGGAAACCGGCAGTCGATGCGACTCGATTCGAGCCGGGGGGAGTCATGAAGTGCCGTCTGTTGGTGCCGTCGCTGTCCTTGCTGTTGCTGGCTGCCTGCGCGCAGCCCCAGCCCAGCGACATGGTCCGTATCTGCGACGGCCAGGGCTGTTCCGATCGCCCGAAGAACCAGGTCACCACGGAATTCAAGGACGGCGTGAACGATCGCGAGGACCCTCGCATCGCGGCGCTCAAGGAGAGCGCGAAGGCGCAGCCGAAGGCCGCCTACGATCTCGGCCTGCGTTATTTCCGCGGCGACGGCGTGCGCCAGGACAGCTACCAGGCGCTCAACTGGATGCGCAGCGCCGCCGAGCGCGGCGACCTGCGCGCGCAGAAGGCGCTCGGCGCCTACTACCTGTTCGGCCTCGAGGAGATGGGCCCGGACCCGCGCGAAGCGGAAAAATGGCTGTCGATCGCGGTGGGCCGCGGCGATAAGGAATCAGAAAAGCTGCTGCAGCAGGCCCGCGAAGCGAAGAAGGCCGACGAGGAAGACTTCAAGTGGCGCACGCGCTGGCGTGACGTCTATTACGGCTATTGGAATTCGGGCTATCCGTACTACGGCACCTGGCAACAGACCACCTGGTACTGGTACTGACGAATTCCGAAGCATGGGGGGCCGCGACGGGGAGACCAATCCTTTCGCGAACCATGCCGGGGGGCTTATCTAGGTTCGCACCGACGTGTAAGCCGTACATCGTCTCACTTGATTCGACAACGATATGAAAACCTATCCCATCACCAGGATCGCGGCGGCCGCCGCCATCGTCTCCTCGCTCGCCGCATGCGGCGGCATGGTGACGCCGGGCGGCCAGGACATCGGCGTGAGCGGCGCCGCGGGCGGCGCGGCCAGCGCGGGCGCCGACACCAAGCTCGAGCACTGCGCGCAGCCGCTCGGCACGATCGCCGTCGACGACGGCCGCAACGCGGACTGGTTCGGCCCGTTCGGCAGCGCCACCAAGGTCACCAGCATCGATCCGCTGCTGCGCCTGGCGGTCCAGCAATCGAACTGCTTCGTGATCACCTCGGTCGGCAACCAGAAGACCGACGCGCGCCTGCAGCGCATCACCGCGCTGCAGCGCAGCTCCGGCGAATACCGCGCCGGCTCGAAGCAGCAGAAGGGCCAGCGCGTGGCGGCCGACTACTACATGGAGCCGACCATCGTGGTCAACGATTCGGCGATCGGGGGCATCGGCGGCGCGATCGGCGGGCTGATCGGCAACGGCGCGATCTCGGCGCTGGCCGGCAGCCTCAAGAGCAAGGCCTCGGTGGTCACGCTCACGCTGTTCGACGTGCGCTCGGCCGTGCAGATCGCGGCGGCCGAAGGCAGCTCGACGGCCACCAACTGGGGCGCCGCGCTGGGCGGCTTCGGCGGTGGCGTGGGCGGCGCGCTCGGCGGTTTCTCGTCGACGCCGGAAGGCAAGGCCACCGTGGTCGCCTTCATCGACGCCTGGAACAAGATGGTGGTGGCACTGCGCAGCTACAAGGCGCAGGACGTCAGCGGCGGCCTGGGCCGCGGCGGTACGCTGAAGGTCAACTAAGCAAGCTGCTTCGACGCGGCGGCCGCCGGCCGCTGCGCGGCCCGCGCCGCGTCAGGCGGGCCGCGCCCTTCGCGTCGTCTTCCCTTTGATTCGCTTCCCGAGGTCGCCATGAAAAAAGCCGCCGCGCTGATCGCGCTCGCCTGTCTCGCCCTGACCGCCTGCGGCGGGGACGACGATGTCTCGTCCGCTTCGGCGGGTTCCTCCAGCTCCGCCGGCTCCTCGTCGGGCGGCGGCGGTTCGACCAGCGGCACCGGCGGCAGCAGCGGCACCAGCGGCGGAACCAGCGGCACCAGCGGAACCGGCAGCACGCTCACGCCGCGCTTCGAGGCGATCGCGACGGCCGCCGACGGCGCCAGCTTCCTCACGCTGGTCAATGGCGAGGGCGCCAAGGGCTTCCACTATCTCGCCGACCTGTCGTTCGCGGGCGACAGCACGATCCGCTCGATCTTCGTCAACGACGGCGCGGGCGCGGTCTATACCTACGAGTTGCAGAGCGCGCAGTCGGGCCAGGCGGCCTTCCTCACGCAGGTGAACGCGGAAGGCGCGCGCGGCTTCCGCTACGAAGGCGAGCTGGGATTCGGCAACCTGTATCGCAGCGACGGCACGTCGGCGACCTACAGCTACCAGCTCGCGCCGGCAGTCGGCAGCCCGGCCGACTTCGTCACGCAGGCCAACGGGCAGGGGCAATCGGGTTACTGGCAGGTCTCGCCGCTGTTCCTCGATTCCACCGAGGTGACGCTGTACATGAAGAACAATGCCTCGAACGCGACCTACACCTACGAGGCGGTGGCACCGAGCGCGTCGGCCGCGGATTTCGTCACGCAGGCCAACAGCGAGGGCGCGCGCGGTTTCCGCGCCAAGGGCACGCAGGTGTTCGGCAGCGCCTCGGCCACGGTCTACGTGAAGGACCAGACGCAATCGCCGACCTTCACGTACCAGAGCGCGGCCGTGCAGACCACCAACAGCGGCTTCGTCACGCAGTCGAACACGCTGGGCACGCAGGGCAATGCCTATTTCGGCGATCTCGCCTTCGGCACGGCGGTCAGTTCGTTCTACTTCAAGCCGGCGAACTGCACGGGCTTCCTCTGCACCACGCTCAATCCGCTGATCCAGAACTGAGCGTCGGCCGGCCAGCGCCTCTTCGAGGCGCGGCCTTGCAGGCGACCGCTTCACGGCCCGTCGATGTCATGACGGGCCGTTTCATTTTCATTACAATTTCGGCTCGCCAAACCTGAGAGACCATCATGAGAAAAACCGCGGCGCTACTCGCGCTCGCATGCACCACCCTGTCCGCTTGCGGAGGGGATGGCGATGGCGCATCCACGCCGCTGGGCGCAGCGTCGTTCGCCGATGCGTCGAAAATCGGCGATGCCGTGGCGAGAACGAGCGGCAACGTCGCCACGAAGGCCGAGGCAGTCGGCAACGGGGCCGTGCTCACGCCGCGCTTTGCCGCATTTCCGTTCCAACTGGACAAGGCGAGTTTCCTCACGCTCGTCAACAGTCAGGGTGCGAAGGGTTTTCGCTATCTCGGCAGCCAATCGTTCCTTGGCGACAGCGGCAACAAGACTCGCCTGCTGTTTGTCAACGACGGCTCCAGTTCGGTCTATACCTACGAATTGCAGAGCGCGGTTTCGGATCAGGCCGGTCTGCTCGCTCAGTTGAATGCGCAAGGCGCGCGTGGTTATCGCTACGACAATGCCATCAACTATGGCACGCTCTACCGCAAGGACGATTCGTCGGCCACCTACGCGTACCAGATCCTGCCGCGCGTAGCGAGTACCGACGAATTCCTCGTTCAGGCCAATACGCAGGGACAATCGGGTTATGGCTTCGTATCGACGCTGGTGGTCGACTCGAACATGGCGATCCTGTACATGAAGAACAGCGCCTCGAATGCCGTTTATGGCTATCACGCCTTGCCATTCGCTTCTTGGCCTGTCGATGTGCTCGCACAGGAAAACGACGAAGGGGCGCAGGGATACCGCGCGAGAAGCCCGTATTTCTTCGGTACCGAAACCGTGACGGTCTATATGAAGGATCTGACCCAGGCATCGAGCTTCCGCTACGAGAAGACGGACGAGCAACCCACGATGGGGCTGACGAGCGCCGGTTTCGTCGCGCAGGCCAATGCGCGAGGCGCGCAGGGGTATGGGTATTACGGCGACCTGGCGTCGAGCGCCACCATGACGACGTCGATCTACTTCCAGCCCTCGAATTGCGCTGGTTTCCTCTGCACCACACTGGATCCGCTGACGCAGAACTGAGCGTGCGAGCCATCGCAGGCAGCACCGCGAGCGCGGCCGTCCTTCGACGGCCGCGTTTCTTTATTTCTCTCCAGAAAGACGCCTTCCCCGTCCCAGGTAAGAATCCTTCCTTTCCTCCCGATTTGCCGTGGGAAAACGAAATCAAATTTCACGCGCGGCGCCGCAAACTCGAGCCGCTGCCCAGGGCGGGATGACCGTCGATACCGTCACGACCTTCCGCCCTGGGCAGCAAGTCCGGCTCTACGAGTCATTTCGAAGGATCCAAGGAGGAAATCATGCCGCTCGTCACGATCAAGGGAATCGAAGGCGTATTCAGCGAGGAACAGAAGCAGCTTGCCATCAGGAAGGTGACCGATGTACTGGTCGACATCGAGGGAGAGAGGATGCGTCCCATCACCTGGGTGATTTTCGAGGAGGTGAAGGGCGGGGACTGGGGCATCGCGGGAAATTGCCTCGGCGCCGCCGATGTCAAGGCGGTGCAGAGCGGCGCGGTGTCGGTGCGGGACGCTATCGGCGCGCCATGAGGCAGACCTCGCGGCCGCGCGGCGAGCGGCGCGGCCGCCGCGGGCTCAGTCCACCGGCAGCTTCCAGCCGCTCTTCACGGCCTTGAGCGAGAACGACGATTCGATCGCGGTGACGCCGGGCAGCATGCGCAGCCGCGTGCTCACGAATTGGCCGTACTCCTGAAGATTGCGCGCCACCACGCAAAGCAGGAAATCGGTGCTGCCCGACACGTTGTGGCACCAGACCACTTCCGGAATCAGCAGCACCTCTTCCTCGAACGCCGCCTGCAGCTTCGGCAGATGACTGGAGAAGCGCATCTGCACGAAGGCCGTGACCTCGTAGCCGAGCGCCTGCTGGTTCAGCACCGCCTGGTAGCCGGCGATCAGCCCCGCCTCCTCGAGCGCCTTGACGCGTCGCCAGGTCGGCGCTTCCGCGATATGCAGCTGCTTGGCGAGCGCCGCGTTGGTGGTGCGGCCGTCGTCCTGCAAGGTGCGGAGGATCAGGCTGTCGCGCTTGTCCATGGCAAATCCGGTTCGAAAAGGTGGGTAAGAATATAACCGCGATACGCCAAATCAAGGTCATTTTTATAAAAAAATTTCCAGGACTGCGAAGCAGAATTTCATGCGCTGGACCCACTTCCCATCAGCCGAGGTCATCGTCATGAAGATCGCTTCACCGTCTTTTTCCACCCGCGCCATCCACACCGGCTACCAGCCGACGAGCCATCACGGCGCGCTCAACCCGCCGATCTACTGGTCCTCCACCTTTGCGTTCGAGAGTGCCGCGCAAGGCGCGGCGCGTTTCGCCGGCGAGGAGCCGGGCATGATCTACACGCGGGTGACCAATCCGACCGTGCAACTGCTGGAGGAGCGGCTGGCGGCGCTGGAGGGCGGCGAGGCCGCGCTGGCCTTCGGCTCGGGCATGGGGGCCATCTGCACTCTGATCTGGACCCTGCTGCGCCCCGGCGACGAGCTGGTGGTCGACCTCACGCTCTATGGCTGCACCCATGCGCTGGCCAATCACCTGCTGCCGGAATTCGGCATCGTGACGCGCGCGGTGGACCTGAGCCGGCCCGAGAACCTGCTGGAGCACCTGAATCCGCGCACCCGGCTGGTGCTGTTCGAGACGCCGGCCAATCCGAACATGCGGCTGGTGGACATCGAGGCGGTGAGCGCCTTGGTGCATGCGCGCAGCGAGGCACTGGTGGCGGTGGACAGCACCTATTGCACGCCGTATCTGCAGCGGCCGCTGGACTTGGGCGCGGACGTGGTGCTGCACTCGCTGACCAAGTACATGAATGGCCATGGCGACGTGATCGCCGGCGCAATGATCGGCGGCGCCGAACTGATGGGCCGCATGCGCATGGTCGGCCTCAAGGAGCTGACCGGCGCCTGCCTGTCGCCGATGGATGCCTTCCTGGTGCTGCGCGGGCTCAAGACCCTGCCGGTGCGCATGGATCGGCACTGCCGCAGCGCGCGCCGGATCGCCGAATTCCTGGCTGCCTGCCCACAGGTGGAAGCGGTCTACTATCCCGGCCTCGAATCGCATCCGCAGCACGCGTTGGCGATGCGCCAGATGTCCCAGCCGGGCGGCATGATGGCCTTCGATCTCGATGGCGGCGTCGAGGCGGGGCGGCGTTTCATCGATGCGCTGCGACTGGTGACGCGCGCGGTCAGCCTGGGCGATGCCGAGAGCCTCGCGCAGCATCCCGCCAGCATGACCCATTCGACCTACAGCGAGGAAGAGCGCCGGCACCATCTGATTGGCGATGGCCTGGTGCGTCTGTCGGTGGGCCTGGAGGACGAGGCCGACCTGATCGACGACCTGCGGCAGGCGCTGGCGGCGGCCGTGCGCTGAACGCGGGCCGCCGGCCCCGGCCTACAGCGACACGAAGGAGCGCATCCAGTCGCTGAAGTTGGTCGAGGCGGCCGACTGCTCCGGCGAGGCATGCGCGTACTCGGATTCGCGGCGGAATTCGCGCGCGGCCACCTCGCTCGGCGTGCAGCCGAACTTCTCCTTGAACAGGCGGCTGAAGTGCTTCTCGTTGACGAAGCCGTGCCGCCACGCCACCTCGGAGATCCGCATGCGTTTCGCGGTCGGGTCGATCAGCAGGTTGCGCGCGCGATGCAGGCGCTTGTGCTGGATCAGCCGCGCCACGCCGCCGGTCGGCTCGAACAGCCGGTAGAGCTTCGAGCGCGAGATGCCCATCGCCTTGCAGATGCGGTCCGGGCTCAGGTCGGGCGAGAGCAGGTGCTGCTCGATGTAGTCGCGCACACGGTTCACGAACATCGCGTCGAGCTCGGTCTCGGCCTGCTTGAGCGTGTCGAGCGTCGGCGCCAGGCAGGCCAGCAGCATGTTCTTGGTGGCCTGTACCGCATAGGGCATCTCGCCGGCCGAGACCACCGACATGTTCCGGCGCAGCGAGCGCAGGTAGTCGGCCAGCATCGAGCCCATGCCGTGCGACAGCGAGCGGCCGTGCAGCGCCGCCGCGCCCGCCGGCAGCAAGTCGCGCGGGATCACCATGCAGATCGTGTCGCCGGTGCTGACCTTGAGGTCGAAGGGCGTGGCCAGGTCGAGCACGCACATGTCGCCGGGGCCGATCAGCACCGGGTCGCGGCCGGCCGAGCCGGACAGCGTCTCGCTGATCTGCAGTTGCAGATAGTAGCCGTCGAGCCCGTCCGAGCGGATCCGCTGCGCGGAACGGCTCATCGCGTGCTCGACGCGATGCTCGGGATGCAGCCATTGGCGGCCGCCGAACATGATCTGGTCGAGCAGCGTGAAATCGAACTGCGAATCGTAGGGGACATGCTCGTCCTCGAGCAGGCCGATGTCGAACAGCGCACCGGTGTCGGCGCGCCAGGCGTCGAAACGCTCGCGCGCCGGCGCATAGGACGTCGAGAACCGATAGCTCAAACCCTCGGAAGTCGTGCTCATCGTGATCTTGTCATCACCCGTTGCTTATTATCGAAATGCTGGCGCCGGATTTCACCCCCAAAGGGAAATCCGTCCGGCCCACGCGGTACTGCCTCGCCGGAAAAACAGGGACGCCAATGCGGTCGGCCGGAATCGCGCGATTCACCTGGAATTGCGCCGGCTTATGGTGTGTATCTTGGTGTGTATCTTTTTGAATGGTACACAGTCGGCTTATCGGGCAGGTGACATTTTTCTTGTATCGACCGGGCCGAGGATCTGGACGTGTGGCGGGAAAAGCCTGCCCAGCCTGCGCCTGGGCAGGGATTCCGGGCGCCGGCGAACGAGTCGTCGAATTCGAGCCGGATATTGTGTGGTAAATGCGAACGAGTGCCGATCGGGCAATCGCATTGTTTTTCAGGTGTTTTTCAATCGACTTGGCAAGTCGAATGCCGGACCGTCGTATCGCGGCAACGATGATACGGATCTGTATCTATTCGAATCCGGATTTCGGATATTAATTGCGCCGCCCATTTAAGGTGGCGGATATCAAATCGCATCGCCGATTAAGGTGTCGCGCATGAATGTCGATCGGCGTGTCACGGTTTATCGATTGAGAATACGGAATGACCGATTGCGCCTCACGCATGTCACGCCAGGCGCCGAGGTAGGCGCCGACCGTGACGGCGGCCAGTTGCGCGTCGTGCAGCGCGAGCAGCGGCTCCAGCGCATCGCGCGCGGCCCGGTCGAGCCGGTAGGGCGCGCCGCGCGCGAAGCTGCCTTGCAGGGCGAGGTCGGCGCGCCGGCAGCAGGCGGCGAGCGAGGGCATCGAGGCGATGCCGCGCAGCGCCTGCGCGAGCCGGATCACGTTGGCCAGCACCCCGAGCGGCGCCGGGTCGTGGCAGCGGCCGAGCAGCCTGGCGAGCGCGAGATGATGCCTGAGTTGCAGCGCGCGCCGCTCGTGTTCGGGCAGCGGGCCCTGGAGGGGAATGGGATGGCGCATGACGCGGTGCCGGTGCAAGGAAGGGCAGGCTCGCGGGCAGGGGCGAGGTGGACGCGGGCGCGGCCGGCGCGGCACCGGGGTGCCGCCGGCCGCGCCCGTCTCGTTCAACCGCCGACGATGGCCCGGGTGGCGAAGAACAGCACCGAGGGCCCGAGCAGGCAGCCGACGCCGGTGTGGAAGGTCGAGATCAGCGCGCCGTAGGGCACCAGCCGCCGGTCGGTGGCGGCCAGCCCGGCCGTCACGCCGCTCACGGTGCCGGCCAGGCCGCCGAAGATCATCGCCGAGCGCGGCGTGCGCAGGCCGAGGAAGCCGGCCGCGAGCGGCGTGCCGACCATCACGATGATGGCCTTGACCAGCCCGGTGGCGATGCTCAGCGCGATCACGTCCGAGCTCGCGCCGATCGCCGCGCCCGTCACCGGGCCGACGATGTAGGTGACGGCGCCCGCGCCGATGGTGGTCATGCTGACCGCGTCGGTATAACCGAAGGCACGCGCCACCAGCGCGCCGACGATGAAGGGCAGCACCGTGCCCAGCAGCAGCGAGACCACGCCGATCATGCCGGCGCGGCGCGCCTCGCTGGCCTGCACCTCGAAGGCGGTGGCGACGATCGCGAAGTCGCGCAGCATCGCGCCGCCCATCACGCCGATGCCGGCGAACAGCGGCACGTCGGCGATGCCCTTCTCGCCGTGGGTGAGCGTGCCGCCCACCCAGGCCAGCGCGAGGCCGATCAGGATCGCGAAGGCGGAGCCGTGCACGCGGCCGCGCGTGAGCGTCTTCGACAGCATCATCGAGATCCACATCACGATCCCGACCAGCGCGAAGGCGGCCACCAGGCCGTTGTGCGAGAGAACTTTCTCGAGCATGGCAAGCATCCCGGCCTCCGCTTATTGCTTGGCCGGCACGAGTGCCGAGTCGTCGTTGCCCAGGCGCGAGAGCACCGCGATGCAGCAGGCGCAGATCGCCACCGCGCCGAGCGCGGCCAGCAGCGCCACCGGGCCGCCCTTGAGCGCCGCCACCACGTTCTGGTTGGCCGCCATCGCCACCACCACCGGGATGTACATGGCGCCCCAGAAGGTCACGCCGGCCTCGGACTCCCTGGGCAGCCAGCCGCGCCGGTGCAGCCAGATGCGCAGCGCGATGAGCAGCAGCATCGCGATGCCGACGCCGCCGACATTGGTCTTGACGCCGATCGCGGCGCCCAGCAGGTCGCCGAGGAACAGGCCGGCGAGATGGCAGAACGCGAGCAGGGCGGTTCCGTAGATGATCATGCATGTCTCCTGTCTGATAGGAATCGGCGGCCGGGGCCGCCGCCCGGTGCCGGCGTCGATGCGCCGGCGTTCTCGGGGGGATGTTGACCGGGTATCCGGTGCGGACAGTCTAGTCCGGCCGAAATCGCCCATTTATGAAGTTGTCCGGAGGATTCAGTGGGAACGGCAATGCCTGGCGCATGGCAGCTTTCGGTTTGTCAGCCGCCGTGGCCGGCGCGGGCCGCGCCGATTCGTCGGACGATCGGGCGATGCCTGGATTCGATTTATCGATCGATGGATTAACGAGCGGTTCGAAAGTAATTCGTAAGAATTGGTGGAATTTGTCCTGTCCGGTTAAGGAAGATTGATCGGCGGCAGGCAATGCTTTCCGTTTTGGATTATTGGCGGAAATTTCGAGCTGTCCGCGGCGGGTCTGGAATTGCATTTCACCAAATAAGGATGGATGGAGACGTGGATGCCGATTTTTTGCAAATAAAATGCTGCTTCGATTTATTGACAAACCCGATCTTTTGCCGTGCAATCGCGATGCCGCGTTTGGCGCGGCGGAGGGCCGGCACGGAGGGCCGGCACGGAGGAGAGCGCCACCCCACCAGGGATTCCGGGCGATCCTCGCGCCGCCTGGAGAAGATGCGATAATCGCACCGATTGGACGGATTGTTGCATGAGACGAGGTTTCGGAAAATCGAACGGAAAAATCGACAAGGTATTTTCGGAATCGGTGGCATCGAATAACAAAATGAATTAATGATTAATCGACGAGAAGAAGTGGCACTGCCCTGGTGCATTGCCATTGGTTTTGCTTCCGAAATCACTCACGCCCCGCAATGACGAGGAATGCATGGATCTGTTAGCCGCAATGCGAATTTTTGTGCGAGTCGTGGAGCGTGGAAACCTGTCGCGGGCCGCCAAGGACCTGGGCCTGGGGCAGCCCGCCGTCAGCGACCGGATCGAACGCCTCGAGCAGCACCTCGGCGTGCGCCTGCTGCTGCGCAGCACGCGTGCGGTCTCGTGCACGGACGAGGGCTCCTTGTTCTACCAGAAGAGCAAGGTGGTGCTCGATGCGGCCGACGAGGCGCGCGCGGTGGTCACGCTCGGTAACAAGATCGTGCGCGGGCGGATCCGCATCGCGGCGCCCCACGGGCTCGGCGATGCGGTACTACCCAAGATCGTCGCGATCATCCGCGAGCAGAACCCGCAGCTCTATATCGACATGATCCTCAACGACGAGCTGACCGATCCGGTGACCGAGGGCGTGGACATCTCGCTGCGCCTGGGCCAGATCGGCGACGGCAATTTCGTGGCGCGCCGGCTCGGGCATATCCGCCGCGTGCTGGTCGCCTCGCCGGAGTACCTGGCCGCGCACGGTTGTCCCGAGGATCCGACCGACCTGGTTCGGCATCCGTTCATCCGCGTCGCGGGCCTGTTCTCGGACGGGCAACTGCGGCTGGTGAACTCGCCCAAGGCGGCACGCGCCACGCCGATCAACATCGTCACCACGGTCAGCCACTGGGGGCCGGTTTATCAGTTGCTGATGAACGGTTGCGGAATCGGCGTGCTGCAGGAGATCGTCTGCGCCGATGCCTTGAAGGCCGGCCGGCTGGTCAAGCTGCTGCCCAACTACACGGTGCCGGGTTTCGACCTGCATGCGCTGTTGCCGGTCACGCGGCCGGTGCCCACCAAGACGCAGATCGTGGTGAGCCTGCTCGAGGAGCACCTGCCCGACTCGGTGCGCATCCGCACCACCACGCCGTCGCTCGAGGCCTGAGCGGCACGCGAGGCCGGCGCCGCCGGCTTCGCGCTGCCTTTCCTTCCCGCGTCTCCCCTCCCACGCTCCCCCCTCCACGTCCAGAATCGGCACGCGCCGCTTGCCTGCCGCTGTCCGCGCGGTCCCCCATCGTTTGCCGGTTCGTGCCGCGCGAGCCATCTCGATGCGCGCGCATCGAATGCGCCGCCAAAGCAGCCGCGCGCCGCACGTTCGTCACGGATTTCATCGATCATGCGGGCTGATTCGGCGGCGCGGGCACTTCTCCCGGCCTTGCCTCGCCAGGCGTAAAGTCGCAACTGGCGCGGGTTTCGGCGTTTCACGAAATGGACTGATCAGCTTCTCTGATAGCTGAAATTGAAAACGCGGCTCTACTCCGGGTTTTCCCCCTCGATTAACGTAAGCGGCAACTTCACTTCGTTCGAGGCCATTTCATGTCCAAACTGAATCTCAAGCTGCTGGGCCCCTGCCTGCTGGCGATCGCGATCGACGCCATGGGCTTCGGCCTGGTCTACCCGATCATGGCGGCGATCTTCTCCGATCCGCATTCGGGCATCATCGGCGCCGGCACCAGCGTCTCGCTGCGCAACTTCTACCTCGGGCTTGGCTACGGCGTCTATCCGTTCTTCATGTTCTTCGGCTCCTCGCTGATGGGCGAGCTGTCGGACGGCTACGGGCGCCGCAGGATCCTGCTGCTCTGCATCTTCGGCCTGGCGCTGAGCTACCTGCTGATGGCGCTCGGCGCGCTGCTGCCGAGCATCGCGCTGCTGCTGGTCGGGCGCGGTCTGAGCGGGCTGATGGCGGGCTGCCAGGGCATCGCGCAGGCGGCCATCACCGACGTCAGCACGCCGGAAACCAAGGCCTACAACATGAGCATCATGTCGATGGCCTTCAGCGCCGGTGTGATCGTCGGCCCGGTGCTGGGCGGCATCACCTCGGACCGCACGATCCTGCCGATCTTCAACTACGGCACGCCGTTCCTGCTGGTTGCCGCGCTGTCGGTGTTCTGCGGCCTGTGGACCTTCTGGACCTATCGCGACGCGAACCCGCCCAAGGGCAAGACCCACGTCGACATCCTGCTGCCGCTGCGCATCATCTACGAGGCCGGCCGCCATCATCGCGTCGCCTTCCTGTCGATCGTGTTCTTCCTGATGCAGGTCGGCTACGGCCTCTACCTGCAGACCATCATGCTGGTGCTGCAGACCCGCTTCGGCTACACCAGCTCGCAGCTCGGCCTGTTCAGCGGCCTGATCGGCATCTGCTTCGTGTTCGGCCTGATGGTGATCGTGCGCCTGATGCTGAAGGTCTGGAGCGTGGTGGACATCGCCAAGCTCGGCCTGCTGATCGCCGGCATCGGCCAGGTGCTGTCGGCCCTGCTGCCGCACGAGGGCATGCTCTGGGGGCTAGGCATGGTGGTCGGCTGCTTCGACATGGTGGCCTACACCACCATGTACACCGCCTACTCGGACGCGGTGGCGGTCGAGCGGCAGGGCTGGGCGCTCGGCGTCGCGGGTTCCGTGATGGCGATCGCCTGGGTGGTGACGGGCTTCCTGACCAACCTGCTGCCGGTGGTCGGTGAGTTGGGACTGCTGATGATCGGCGGCCTGAGCTTCATCCTGAGCTTCCTGATGATGATGGCATACGGCCGCAAGTGGTCGTCGGTGGCCGTCGGCGTCGGAGCGCGCGTCTAACACCGAAGCCGGCGCGCGGGCGGCCCTGGCGCCGCCCGCTGCCGGGCGCCTCGGGCTCCGGGCCGGCGATTTCCAACCCAAGCAACTCATCGACTGCAAAGGATCACCATGTTGACTCAGCAAGCGCGACAACCCGCCTTCGACATGATCATCGTCGGCGCGGGCGTGGCAGGTCTCTACATGCTTCACCGCGCGCGGCAGGCCGGCCTGCGCGTGCGCCTGTTCGATGCGGCCGGCGGCATCGGCGGCACCTGGTACTGGAATCGCTACCCCGGCGCCCGCGTCGATATCGAGAGCTTCGAATACTCGTATTCGTTCTCGCGCGAGCTGGAGCAGGACTGGCACTGGAGCGAGCGCTACGCCTCGCAGCCCGAGCTGCTGCGCTACTTCGAGCATGTCGCGGATCGTTTCGGGCTCCATGAGGACATCCAGCTCGACACGCGCATCGATTCGCTGGTGTTCGACGAGGCCGGCGAGGCCTGGACCCTGCGCACCCAGGGCGGCGAGGTGTTCGAGACGCGCTTCTGCGTGATGGCCACCGGCTGCCTGTCGGCGCCGAAGACGCCCGACATCGCCGGCTACGGCAGCTTCGCCGGCGAGACCCTGTTCACCTCGCGCTGGCCGCACCGCAAGGTGGATTTCGCCGGCAAGCGGGTGGCCGTGATCGGCACCGGATCGTCGGCGATCCAGATGGTGCCGGTGGTGGCGCGCGAGGCCGCGCAGCTCACGGTGTTCCAGCGCACCCCGAACTACAGCATCCCGCTGCGCAACCAGCCGATGGATCCGGCCTACGAGCAGCGCATGAAGGCGAACTACGTCGCGCTGCGCGAGATGGAGTGGCAATCGCCGGGCGGCTTCGTCTGCGTCGGCGGCGAACCGCGCCAGCCGCTGCGGATTCCCGCCGCCTCGGTGTCGGCCGAGGCGCGCCGGCGCGAATTCGAGGCGCGCTGGGAGGCGGGCGGCCTGTGCCTCTATACCTGCTACACCGACCTGCTGACCAACGAGGACGCCAATGCCGAGCTGTCCGCCTTCGTGCGCGACAGGCTGCGCGCCAAGATCGACGATCCGGAGCTGGCCGACAAGCTGGTGCCGCGCGACCACCCGATCCTGACCAAGCGCCTGTGCGCCGACAGCGGCTACTTCGAGACCTTCAACCGCGACAACGTCTCGCTGGTCGACCTGCGCGAGACGCCGCTGGCGTCGATCACGGCGCGTGGCATCGTGGCGGGCGGCGTCGAGCACGAATTCGACGTCATCGTGTTCGCCACCGGCTTCGACGCGGTCACCGGCGCGCTGCTCAATGTCGAGATCCGCGGCCGCGATGCGCTGACGCTGCGCCAGGCCTGGCAGGACGGCCCGCTGACCTATCTCGGCCTGATGAGCGCCGGCTTCCCGAACCTGTTCAACATCGCCGGCCCGGGCAGCACCGCCTCGCTGAGCAGCGCGATTCCCTGCGACGAGCATCAGGTGGACCTGGTGATGAAGCTGGTGGACGGCACCCGGCAGCGCCGTGCGGCCAGCATCGAGCCCACCGAGGCGGCGCAGCGTGCCTGGACCGAACGCATCGAGTCGATCGGCTCGAACTCGCTGCTCCATCGCACCAATTCCTGGTACCTCGGCGCGAACATTCCCGGCAAGCCGCGCGTGGTGATGCTCGACCTGGAGGGTTTCGACGCCTACATGGCGTTCTGCGACGGCGTGCTGGCGCGCGGCTACGAAGGTTTCGCGTTCGGCGCCGCATCGGGTGCCGAGGCGCTGGCCGAAACCGCGGCCGAGGCCTGACCCGCTTCCCTTGCCGCCCGCCGGTCCAGGCCGGTGCAGGGCGGCTTCCATGAGGAAATCCGAATGAGCAAGATTCATTCAAGCGCGGCTGCCGCGCTCGAAGGCATCGTCGCGGACGGCCAGACCCTCGCGGTCGGCGGCTTCGGCCTGTGCGGCATCCCCGAGGCGCTGATCGCCGCGCTGCGTGACAGCGGTGTGCGCGAGCTGACCTGCATCAGCAACAACGCCGGCGTCGACGGCTTCGGCCTGGGCCTGCTGCTCGAGACGCGCCAGGTGCGCAAGATGATCTCGTCCTACGTGGGCGAGAACAAGGAGTTCGAGCGCCAGTACCTGGCCGGGGAGCTCGAGCTGGAATTCACGCCGCAGGGCACCCTGGCCGAGAAGCTGCGCGCCGGCGGCTCGGGGATCCCGGCGTTCTTCACCAATACCGGCTTCGGCACCGTGATCGCCGAGGGCAAGGAAACGCGCCGGTTCGGCGACAGGCACTACGTGCTGGAACCCTCGCTGACGGCCGACGTCGCCCTGGTCAAGGCCTGGAAGGCCGACAAGTCGGGCAACCTCGTCTATCACCGCACCGCGCGCAACTTCAACCCGATGTGCGCGATGGCGGGACGCATCACGGTGGCGGAAGTCGAGGAGATCGTCGAGAACGGCGAGCTCGATCCGGACCACATCCATACGCCGGGGATCTTCGTGCAGCGCCTGGTGCTGAACGCGAGCCCGGAAAAACGCATCGAACAACGCGTGGTGCGCGCGAAGGGAGACTGAGATGGCTTGGAATCGTGAGCAGATGGCCGCGCGCGCGGCGAAGGAACTGCGCGACGGCTACTACGTGAACCTCGGCATCGGCCTGCCGACCCTGGTGGCCAACCATGTACCGGCCGGCGTCGAGGTCTGGCTGCAATCGGAGAACGGCCTGCTCGGCATCGGCCCCTCGCCGACCGAGGAGGAAATCGACGCGGACCTGATCAATGCCGGCAAGCAGACCGTGACGACCCTGCCGGGCTCCTCGATCTTCTCCTCGGCCGATTCGTTCGCGATGATCCGCGGCGGCCACATCAACCTGGCGATCCTCGGCGCGATGCAGGTCAGCAAGAACGGCGACCTGGCGAACTGGATGATCCCCGGCAAGATGATCAAGGGCATGGGCGGCGCGATGGACCTGGTGGCCGGCGTCAAGCGCGTGGTGGTGCTGATGGAGCACGTCGCGAAGGGCGACCAGCACAAGATCCTCGAGGCATGCACGCTGCCGATCACCGGCCTGGGCGTGGTCGACCTGATCATCACCGATCTCGGCGTGATCGAGGTGACGCCGGCCGGGCTGGTCGTCACCGAGCTGGCCGAGGGCGTGAGCGCCGAGCAGATCAAGGCGAGCACCGGCACGCGGCTGGATCTGAGCCGGGTGGCCTGAGCCGCGGCAGGGCGGGCGCCGGCGCAGAACCCGGCACCGGGCGGGATCAGGCTCGAGCGGGACCAGGGACGTGGCTGCAGGCACGACTCGTACCATAAATTTGGTAGTGCGAATAAATAACGAAAAGACGTAGTGGGCTCGACGCGTTTCCGAATGCGAACCATCTAGAACTTGAGAGAGATATCCACCATGAGTGACCAGATCCCGAAGTTCAAGCCGCTCACGCGGCATACCATTACCCAGACGCCGCAATGGGCGTTGTTGTCGGCGGAGCACCAGGAGGCGGTCGACATCGTCTCGCGGGTGCTGCCGTTCCGTGTCAATTCCTACGTGCTCAACGAGCTGATCGACTGGAACGATATTCCCGACGATCCGATCTACCGCCTGACCTTCCCGCATCGCGACATGCTGCGCGAGGACGAATACGCCTCGTTGCGCGACCTGGTGCGTGCCGGCGCCGCCGAGGCCGAGATCGAGCGCGCGGTGCACGGCATCCGGATGCGCATGAATCCGCATCCGGCGGGCCAGCTCACCCACAACGTGCCCTACCTCGACGGCAGGCCGCTGGCTGGCCTGCAGCACAAGTATCGCGAGACCGTGCTGTTCTTCCCGAGCGCGGGCCAGTCCTGCCATGCCTACTGCACCTTCTGCTTTCGCTGGCCGCAGTTCGTCGGCATGGACGAGCTGAAGTTCGACGCGCGCACCTCGGAGGAACTGGTGGCCTACCTGCGCCGCCACCCGGAAGTCACCGACATCCTGGTGACGGGCGGCGACCCGATGGTGATGAACGCGCGCTCGCTCGGCGAGTACCTGGAGCCGCTGCTGGCGCCCGAGTTCGCCCATATCCAGAACATCCGGATCGGCACCAAGTCGGTGGCCTACTGGCCGCATCGCTACGTCACCGACAAGGACGCCGACGACCTGCTGCGCGTGTTCGAGAGGGTGGTGGACTCGGGCCGCAACCTGGCGCTGATGGGCCACTACAACCATCCGCGCGAGCTGCAGCACCCGGTCGCCGAGCGGGCGGTGCGGCGCATCATCGGCACCGGCGCGAGCCTGCGCATCCAGGCGCCGCTGATCCGCCACATCAACGAGGATCCGGCCGCCTGGGCCCAGCTCTGGACCACCGGCGTGCGGCTCGGCGCGATCCCGTACTACATGTTCGTCGAGCGCGACACTGGCCCGAGCCACTACTTCAAGCTGCCGCTGGCGCGCGCCTACGAGATCTTCCAGGCCGCCTACAGCCAGGTGTCGGGGCTCGCGCGCACGGTGCGCGGCCCGTCGATGAGCGCGTTCCCGGGCAAGGTGATGGTGGACGGCATCGTCGAGCTGAACGGCGAGAAGGTGTTCGCGCTGCAACTGCTGCAGGGGCGCAACCCGGACTGGGTGCGTCGCCCGTTCTACGCGAAGTTCGACCCCGAGGCGACCTGGTTCGACGAACTGGTGCCGGCCTTCGGCGAGAAGCAGTTCTTCTTCCAGCAGGCGCTGGATGCGATGGAAGGCGGCGGCCACGGCCGCGGTCACGGCGGGCGGCATATCCCGATCCAGCCGGCCGGCGCGCTCGACGAGGCGCTGCTGGAGGTGGTCGAATGAGCGGCGCCACGCAAGCGGCCGAGGCCGTCTACGAGGTCTATGCGCTGCGCTACGCGACCCACGACACGCGGCGCAGCGGCGAGAACTACCTCGGCGAGGATCCGCACGAGGACGTCTCGATGCCGCTCGACTTCTATGTCTGGGTAATCCGCGGCAACGGCCGCGTGGTGCTGGTCGACACCGGCTTCGACGCGGCCACCGCGGCGCGGCGCCAGCGGCGCTATCTGCATGCGCCCCAGGCCCTGCTCGGCGAGCTGGGGATCGCCCCCGGCGACGTGGACACGGTACTGATCAGCCACATGCACTACGACCATGCCGGCAATATCCGCGCCTTCCCGCAGGCCACGCTGCGCCTGCAGGAAGCCGAGATGGCCTATTGCACGGGCCGCTGCATGTGCCATGCGACGGTGCGCCGGCCGTTCGAGCCGCGCGACGTGTGCGCAGCGATCGAGCAACTGCATGCCGGTCGCGTCGAGTTCACGCAGGGCGACGAGACCATCGCGCCCGGCATCGAGGTGCACCTGATCGGCGGCCATACCGCGGGCCTGCAGGCGGTGCGCGTGAATACCGCGCGCGGCCGGGTGGTGCTGGCCAGCGACGCGGCCCATTACTGGGACCACGTGCGCGCCGGCCGGCTGTTCCCGATCGTGCATCACGTCGGCGAGATGCTCGACGGCCATCGCCGCCTGCGGCAACTGGCCGACGGTCCCGAGCACGTGATTCCCGGTCACGACCCGCTGGTGCGCGAGCGCTTCTCGCACTGGAACGGCCATCCCGACATCGTCGCGCTGCATCTGCCGCCGCTCGCGCGCGAGGGCGGTGACGAGGAGAAGGCCGAGGACAGCGCCGAGCCGCATCGTGCCCGGCACGACGAGGCCGTATTGGAGACGGGGGACGCACGATGAGCCATACGATTCCGATCGCGATCGTCGGCATGGGGCCGCGCGGCGTGACCCTGCTGGAGCGCCTGTTCGAGTATGCCGAGCGCATTCCGCCCCAGGTGCGGCTCGAGATCACCGTGTACGACCCGAACCAGGGCGGCGAGGGCGTGCACCGCGCGAGCCAGCCGGACCACCTGCTGATCAACACGGTCGCCTCGCAGGTCACCCTGTTCGCGCCGGGCAGCCGGCTCGGCCGTGACGGCGCGCCCTCGCTGGTGGACTGGGCGAAGGCCGACGGCTATCGCGTGGTGGACGGCGCGTTCCGGCGCACGGCCGCGGGCGAGGGCCGCGAGATCAACGATGCCGATCACCTGCCGCGCAGCCTGCTCGGCGAATACCTGAGCTGGATCCACGGGCGCATCGTCGCCGCGCTGCCCGACAGCGTGAGCCTCACGCACCGGCGCACCAGCGTGGTCGACCTGGTGCCGCAGCAGCACGGCTACCTGGTGGTCGAGCAGGACGGCGGCTCGCGTTTCGCCGAGTTCGTGTTCCTGGCCACCGGCCACGGGCGGCGCCGCCCGAGCGAGGCGGACCGCGGCTTCGAGCAGTTCGCCAAACGCCATTTCTTCAACAACCCCGATCTCGCCTACCTGCCCACGCCCTATCCGATCGAGCTGCTCGACGAGGTATCGGCGCGCGCCACGGTGGCGATCCAGGGCTTCGGCCTGACCGCCCACGACGTGATCTCGGCGCTCACGCTGTGGCGCGGCGGACGCTACGTCGAGCGCGGCGGCGAACTGGTCTACGAGAAATCCGGGCTGGAGCCGCACATGCTGCTGGTGTCGCGCCAGTGCCTGCCGTTCGCCGCGCGCGGCATCAACCAGAAGGGGCTGACGGGCCGTCACGAGGCGCGCTTCTTCACGCCGGCCGCGGTGGCCCGGCTGCACCAGGCCGCCTTCGAGGCCAGCGGCGACCCGCGCATCGATTTCCGCGCCCAGGTGCTGCCGCTGGTGATCAAGGAGATGGCCTATGCCTGGCGCCGCGCCGCGCAGGGCGGCGAGCTCGACGCGGCCGGCTTCGAGCCCTCGCCCGAGGAACTGCGTGCCGTGCGCGAGATCCTCTGGCCGCTCTACGACCGCGAATTCCGCTCCTTCGCCGAATTCCACGCCTTCTTCCACCGGCATGTCGCCGAGGACCTGGCCGAGGCGCTGCGCGGCAATCTCGCCAGCCCCGCGAAGGCGGCCACCGACGTGCTGCGCGATACGCGCGAGGCGCTGCGCGCGGCGGTCGAATACGGCGGTCTCACGCCCGAGTCGCATCGCTATTTCGTCGAGGACTTCAACGCGATCACCAATCGCATCGCCTTCGGGCCGCCGCTGCGCCGCAACCGCGAGTTCCTCGCGCTGCACGCGGCGGGTTTGATCGACGTGGCGGGCGGCCCCGGCACGCGCGTGATCGACTGCGATGCGAGCGCGCGCTTCCGCATCGAGGCGCGCTACGGCGAGCGGCTGGAACGCTGGTATGCCGACGTGCTGGTGTCGGCGCGGCTCGACAGCTACAGCCCGCTGACCGATGCCTCGCCGCTGTCGGCGGCGCTGCTCGCGCGCGGCATCGTGCGGCCCTATCTGAACGGCGACTATCACCCGGGCGGCATCGACATCGATACCGGCCTGCATCCGGTCGGCCCCGACGGCGAGAGCCGCACGCGCCTGTGGGCGATCGGCTTCCCGGTGGAGGGCGCGCATTTCTACACGCATGCGCTGCCGCGCCCCGGCATCGCCTCGCGCCAGACGCGCGACGCGGCCTGCTGCATCGAGGAGCTGCTCGACGTGATCGCGGCCGGGCAGGCGCTGGCCGCATCCGGGCAGGCGCGCCGTTCGACGACGCACGACGACGCGACGCTGGCCGTCGCCGAGGAGGAATGAAGATGGTCACCCTGCACGATTTCTATCGCTCCTCCGCGTCGTTCCGGATCCGCATCGCGCTGAACCTGAAGCGGATCCGCTACGACCAGGTGGTGCACGACCTCGATACCGGAGCGCATCGCGCGAGCGCCTACCTGGCGCTCAACCCGCAAGGGCTGCTGCCCGCGCTGGAGGCAGGACGCCAGGTGCTGACGCAGTCGGCCGCGATCCTCGAGTTCCTGGAGGCCGCCTATCCCGATCCGCCGCTGCTGCCCGCCACGCCGGTCGAGCAGGCACGCGTGCGCGCGCTGTTCCAGTCGATCGCGGCCGACACGCATCCGCTCACCACCATGCGTGCCGGGCGCTACCTGAAGACCGTGCTCGGTTGCGACGATGCGGCGGTCGCGCACTGGAAGCAGCACTGGATGATCGACGGGCTGTCCGCCTTCGAGACGCAACTGGCGGGCGATCCCTGGACGGGGCGCTATTGCCACGGTGGCCGCGTGTCCTTCGCCGATCTCGCCCTGGTGCCGCAGGCGGTCTCGGCGCAGAAGCTCGGCATCGACCTCGATGCGTTCCCGACCATCGCGCGCATCGTCGAACACTGCATGCAACTTCAGGCCTTCCGGGATGCGCATCCGGATGCCTGCTCACCACAACCCACGCTCATCAAGGAGTGACCATGCAGCCCATCGAAGGAGACATCCTCCCGTTCTCCGAGTACCTCGAACTGACCGCCAAGCCGATCGCCGATCCGGTGGTGTGGCGCTGGCAAGCGATCGAATCCGGAACCGGGGCCCGCCCCCACAACCCCCAGGGCACGCTGGCGCTGTCCGGCGGCAACGTGGACGAACACGGCACCGTGGCGCCGGATCTTTCCCTCGTGATCCAGGTGCTCAAGCCGGGCGAGACCACCGAGCGCCACCGCCATTCGTTCTGGCATCTCTACATCGCGCGCTCGGGCTCGGGCCAGATCGCCTTCGGCGAGGAAGGCGTGGTCGAGCATATCGAGCCCGGCGACACCGTGTTCGTGCCGGCCTGGTGCTTCCACGCGATCGGCAACCGTTCCGGCAGCGAGCCCTTCGTGCTGTACCGGCTGCAGAACCTGCCGCAGAACGCCAGCGCGGGCAACCTGATGCGCGAGATCGGCGGCAAGCTGCAGGTGATCTACGCCGATCCCGGCCTGGCCACCCATCGATGACACCCGCGGCGGCGGCGCCGGCCTGCCGCCGCCGACGCCGTCGCCCGCAGCGAAAGGAGAGACCCGTGAGCTACACCTTCGAGAAGGGCCGCATCTACCGGATGCCGACGCATTTCGGCCCGGCGCCGGGGCCGCGCCAGTTGCCCGACGCGCTGGCCGCGGATCCGGCGCGCAAGCCCAGGCGGCTGAGCGTGTCGGCCTCGTTCCTGACCGACGCGGCGCGGCTCGAGCGGCATCTGCCCGAGTCCTTCGCGCTGGCCGGCGAGCCGGTGGTGACGGTCGAGTTCCACTACCTCAGCGATATCGACTGGCTGGCGGGACGCGGCTACACCATGGTCCACGTGAGCTGGCCGGCGGTGTTCACCGGCCTGGCCGACCGCGCCAGCGGCAAGTTCCTGGCGGCGGTCTGGGAGAACCTGGCCGATCCGATCATCACCGGTCGCGACGAGATCGGCCATCCCAAGCTCTATGCCGAGGTGCCGCCGCCGCGCCGCTGCAACGGCGAGCAGCTGTGCGAGGCCGGCTGGATGGGCTTTCGCTTCCTGGAACTGGCGGTCGGCGAGCCGCGCGAGGCGAGCGCCGGCGGCGCGGCGAAAGGGGCGGCGAAAGGGCCGGCGAGTGGCTCGGACGGCACCCTGATGCTGAAGTACAAGCCGCGTACCGGCGACTGGGGCGAGGCCGACCTCTGCCAGGTCACGCTCACGCCCGCGCACGATCCCAGCGTCACGGTCGAGCAGCGCCACCTCGGCGAGGCGCGGCTGCGCTTTCATCCGGCCAGCTGGTCGGACCTGCCGACCATGGCGCACGTGGTCAACGCGCTGGCCGAGCTGCCGGTGCTGGAGATGCGCGGCGGCGCGGTGGTGCAGGCCCGCGGCGGCAAGTCGTATCGCGACCAGCGCGTGCTGCGCTGACGCGCGTCGCGCGAGGGCGGCCCGCGCGGCCCTCGCCGGTAGTCGTATTCGTTCGTTGTGCTTTGTTTTTCCGGGCGCGCCGCGCCCGGCCCCAACCCACCGAGGAACCGACATGACCCGAGCCTTCACCCAGCAATTCGACGTGACCTACCGCGACCAGGATCCCGCCGGCCACGTCAGCGCCACCCTGTACTACGTCTACATGCTGAACGCCTACATGGCCTATGCGCACCAGCTGCTCGAGATCCCGCTCACCGAGGGCATCCCGCAGATCATGCTGAAGACCTCCTGCGAATACGTGCATCCGGCCAAGTGGGGCGACCGGCTGGAGGTCAGCGCGCGCGTCTCGCGGCTCGGCACCAAGAGCTTCGACATCGAGTACCGCATCACCATCGCGGGCGAGCCCTCACGCCTGATCGCGACGGGCGGCTCCACCCACGTCGCCTACGACTACGCCAGCGAGCGCACCGTGCCGCTGTCCGAGGCCTTCCGCGAGCGCGTGCAGGCCTACCAGGAAAGCGCGCGCGAAGCCGAGCCGGTCGCCTGAGGCGGCCCGCACGCAGCCCACATGCGGCCCACTCGCGGCCCGGCGCGCCGGGCCGCTCAACGATCCCATCCGGGAGAACCGGCATGTCCCCAGTCGCCCCGCCCAGCGAGGCCGCCTCCGCGTCGAGGCTCTATCGACGGCTCGACCTCCGCCTGCTGCCGTTCCTGTTCCTGTGTTACCTGTTCGCCTGCCTCGACCGGCTCAACGTCGGCCTCGCCAAGCTGCAGATGCAGCACGACGTGGGCTTCTCCGACCTGCAGTACGGCATCGGCGCGGGCATCTTCTTCATCGGCTACGCGCTTTGCGAGGTGCCCTCCAACCTGTGGCTGGCACGCACCGGCGCGCGCCGCGCGATCAGCCGGATCCTGGTGCTGTGGGGGCTGGTGTCGGCGGCCATGGCGCTGACGCACGACGTCGGCACCTTCTACGTGCTGCGCTTCCTGCTCGGCGTGTTCGAGGCCGGCTTCACGCCCGGCATCCTGCTCTACCTGACCTGGTGGTATCCGCAGTCGCGCATGGCGCGCGCGATCGCGGTGGTGATGGTGGGCGGCCCGATCGCGGGCGTGGTGGCGGGGCCGGTGTCGATCTGGGCGATCACGCACCTGGCCGGCGTGGCCGGGCTGGCCGGCTGGCAGTGGATGTTCCTGGTGGAAGGGCTGCCCTGCGTCGCGCTGGGGCTGGCCGCGCGCGTGCTGCTGGTGGACCGGCCCGACGAGGCGCGCTGGCTGACGCCGGCCGAGCGGCAGCGCCTGGCGGCCGAGGTGCCGCCAGCGGCGCCGGCCCGCCACGGTTTCGCGCGGGTGGCCGCCGATCCACGGCTGTACCTGATGTCCGCAGCCTACTTCTGCATCATCTGCGGCATCTACCTGATCAATTTCTGGCTGCCCGAGCTGCTGAAGTTCAACGGCGTGACCGAGCCGACCCGGCTCGGCCTGTATGCCTCGATCCCGTTCGCGCTCGCCACGCTCGGCATGGTGGCGATCGGCCGGCGTTCCGACCGGCGTGGCGAGCGCCGCTGGCACAGCGCGCTGCCGGCCTTCGCCGGCGCCTTGTGCCTGGCGCTGGCGGCATCGGGCGGCACCGGGCCGGGCATGGCGCTGCTGTCGATCTCGCTGGCGACCGCCGCGATCTGGATGGCCTACACGGTGTTCTGGGCGATTCCGCCGGCCTATCTGAAGGGCGCCTCGGCGGCGGGCGGGATTGCGCTGATCAACACCATCGGCGTGACGGGTGGCTTCCTGAGCCCGGTGGCGATCGGCTGGCTGCGCACCGCGCATGGGGATTTCCGCGCGGGGCTGTGGCTGATGGCGGCGGTGATGCTGGCCGGCGCGCTGCTGCTGGCGGCGATTAGGCCGCCCTCGGCGGCCGGGCGCGAGCCGCGCGTGATGGTGGCGGCCGAGACGGTGGAGTCCTGAGGGGCGAGGCGCGCGGGATGGTGCGAGCGGCTTGTCGGCTGCGCGCCGCGCTCACCAGCGCAGCACGCGCGGCCCGAGCAGGGCGCCGGCGACGGTCGGCACCAGCATGCCGAGCAGGTACCAGACCCCCCAGAAGGCCACGCCCATCTCCGGGCAGTGCAGGCAGTAGACCAGGGTGGCCACCGCGCCCGACAGCAGGCCGCCCGCGGCGCCGGCCAGCGCCAGGCGGGTGGGCGCGAGGCTGCGCAGCGCGCCCAGGGTGGCAATGAAGCCGGGGATCGACAGCATCGAGATCGCGAACGGGCAGATCTTCCAGGTCTGGCCGAGCACCATCGCGAGACGCTCGCCGGCCGGCGTGAGCGCTAGCATGACGAGGGTGGCGATCCACACCACCGCCACCGGCGAGGCCACCAGCAGGCCCGCGCCGCCCGCGCGCGCGCCGGGCCGCGCCAGCCTGAGCGCGCCGCGCAGCGAGCCGATCGCGATCGCCAGCGGCAGGGCCACCTTGGCCCAGAACAGCGGCGTTTGCGCGACCGTCGCCAGGTCGTGGCGCAGGCCGAGCACGGCCAGCATCAGCAGCAGCGCGCCGCCCGCGCCGATCGCGACGGCGGTCGCGAAGCGCTTGGCGGGCAGGTGCGGGTCGACGGGCGTGACGCCCGTCGCCAGCATGGAAATCAGTTCATCGGTCTTCATCGTGTTCCGCGTATCTTCGCGGCCAGTGCCTTCAGGCCGCGATGCACTCCGATCTTGACGGCCGATTCGGAAAGGCCGGTCATCCGCGCGGTTTCCGCCACGGACAATCCCTCCAGCTTGACGTGCACGATCGGCAGGCGTTGCCGGTCGGGCAGGGTGTCGAGCAGCTGGCCCAGGTCGCGCCGCGCCTCGGACGACTCCAACTCCGGCGGGGCGATCCACTCGGCCTCGTCGTCGAAGCTGTCGTTGAGCGCCTCGTGGCGCGACCAGGCGCGGAAGTAGTCCACCAGCTTGTAGCGCGCGATCGCGTGGACCCAGGCCGTCAAGGGTTCGCCGGCGCGATAGGTGTGACGCTTGTCGTGAATCGCCAGCAGCATCTCCTGCACCAGGTCCTCGACGTCGGACGGGCGGCTCGCCAGCCGGCGCCTGACGAAGCCGCGCAAGTGCGCGGACAAGGCGTTCAGGAAGCGGCGGTAGGCAGCCTCGTCGCCGCCCAGGCCGAGCAGCAGCCATTGCCGCAGTTCCTGCTCGGTGCGTTGTCGCGCGGCGCTGTCTTGAGTTCGTTCCATCCGTGTCGGCGGTTACACCGGGCGCAAAAAATTTCGTCGATTCTACGACGGCGACGGGACGGGAGGCGTTTCTTGTGGGGTCAGGGCAACAAGGCGGGTCGCGGGCGAGTGGCGCGCGGGTGGCGCGAAGCGGGTGCCGGGGCGGCTCGGGCGGCCGCGGTAAGGGCCTGGCCGGCGGTCTTGGTGAGCCGGCCGACGCTGCCGCGCCGGCCGGTCACCGCCTCGTGCCAGAGAATGACGAACGATGCGTGTCTTCAGGGCGCATCGTCCATCGCATTCGCCTGCCGGGCCGGTCGCGCCGCGCGCTGCCGCCGGTGTCGGCCCGTGCGGCGCCTTGCTCGCGCCGCGCTTCCTTGCCTTGGCAAGCGAATGTGCGGGCAGATTAACAATCCGCCCCATGGGTGCCCATCCCCCGAAATTGGTAAGCCGATGAACCATGCCGGGCGGCCGATGTCGCGTGGCGCGCGGCGGGCTCGAAGGCGGGTTCGAAGGTGGGTTGGAAGATGGCGCGAGCCTGGCCGGAAGCTGTCGGTAGCGTGGCGCCCGGCTGTCGTTCGGGCGCTCGCTCAGCCGGCGCCGGCGGGCGTGCCGAGCCCGGGAATGCTCACCGTCAGCCGCGTGCCGCTCGCGTCGGAGGCGATCCGCAGCACGCCGCCGAGCCGGCCGACGCGCGCGCGCAGGCTGCGCATGCCGATCCCGCCGTGCAGCGTCGGCGCTTCCGGGTCGAAGCCGCGGCCGTTGTCGGCGACGGCCATGCGCAGCCCCTCGGCGTCGTGCACCACGGCGATCTCGATGCGGCTCGCGCCGCTGTGGCGCAGCGCGTTGGTGGCCGCCTCCTGCAGCACGCGCATCACGTCCAGGCAGGTCGCGTTGGGCAGGTGCAGGCTGTCGATGCCGGCCAGCTCCCAGCGGCAGTCGATGTCCTGCGCCTCGAAGGCGCGCGCCAGCCGGTGCCGCATCGGCGCGATGAAGCCGTCCAGCGAGCGCGTGCCGGCATGGTCGAGCGAGGCCGAGTCGATGATGATGCGCAGGTCGTCGCGCAATTCCTTCAGGATGCCGAGGAAACGCGCCGGCGGCATGTCCTGCGGCGCGTGCTCGAGCGTGGTGATGCTCGACACCAGGGTGCCGCCCAGCCCGTCGTGCAGGTCCTGCGCGAGCGAGAGCCGCTCGTTCAGGCGTGCATTGGTGACCTGCAGCGCGTGCTCGCGGTCCAGTGTGTCGCGCAGCTCGCGCTTGGCCTCGGCCACCGCGCTGGTCAGCTCGTGGTTGAACTGCTCGATGCGGCGCAGGTTGGTGACGAAGCGCCAGGCCAGCACCAGCGCCATCCCGATCATCTCGAACTGCGCGGCGATCGAGGTGTAGTAGACGTTGTCGCCGAGCACGCCGAGGAAGGTCAGCAGGTCGTGCATGCAGGCCAGCACGAAGACCAGCATGCAGCCCGACAGCGCCAGCCGGTCGGCGCGCGGCCGGCGCAGCGAGAACACGATGAAGGCGCTGCAGCAGCCGATGAAGGTCAGCGCGGGCAGCAGGGCGATGGCCGCGCGCACCGTCTCGATCGAGCCGCGCGGCGCGAGCAGCATGGCCAGCGTCTGCGCCGCGGCGAGCAGCCAGAGCAGGCGCTCCAGGCGCGGGCAGCGGCGGTTCGCGAAGCGCAGCGTGAACATCGCGAAGCTGACGCTGAACAGCACCACCGCGATCGACATGGCCGCTTCCCAGCCGTCGGTGCTCGCGAACGGCCAGGGCGAGGTGGCCGCCTGGTTCATCTGGAAGCACCACCAGGCCATCGACTGCAGCCCGAACCAGCCGTACAGGCTCTCGCGGCGGCGCATCAGCCAGAGCACCACGAAGAAGCAGCCGAGCGTGGAGGTGACGGCCAGGCTGTAGAGCTGCAGGTCGCGACGCACCTGGTGGGCATGCGCGTAACGGCGCTCGACCTGCGCGGGGGCGCCCACCGTCACCGGGCCGAGCCCCGGCGCGTAGGCGGCCAGGCCCGAGACGCGCACCAGCAGGGTATTGCTGCCGGCCACCAGCAGCGAGGCCGGCAGCAGCCAGCGGCGCGGCATGTTCCAGCTGCGGCTGAGCGGTTCCTTCAACTGCGGGTCGGCGGCCAGCAGGCTGCCGTTCAGGTAGAGCGCGCCCGCCATGTTCACGTAGTCGATGAAGGCGGCCGCCGGCGCGTCGCCGAGGCAGGCGCGGTCCCAGCGCAAGCGGTACCAGACCACGCCGTCGAAGCCGGGCCAGCGCGAGGTCCAGACGTCGGGCAACTGCACGCGGATCCAGCCGGCGGCGGGCGGCGCGGTGTCGTCCCAGCCGGCGGCGCGCGCGGCTTCGGTCTGCAGCGCGCAGTCGGGCGGCTCGGC
>NZ_VWWK01000324.1:0-3648 GCF_011753035.1 Burkholderia sp. Ax-1720
CGCAGGCGGCCGAGCGCGAGGTGGCGGTGCCGCTCGCGGCCGGCGGCAGCACGCCCGGCATCGAGCTGCGGCTCAGCGGCGAGCCGGCCGGTGCATCGGGCAGTGTGGGTGCATCGGGCGCGGCTGCCGGCAAGACCGTGGTGGCCCGGCTCGTCGCACGCGGCGCGCATGTCTACCAGGCCGTGGCGATCGCCGATGCGCCGCTGCCGCCCGAGGCGCTCGATCAGTTCCTCGGTTCCTTCAAGCTCGATTGAGGCACGCGTTCGCGGCGCGCGACCGAAGGGTGCGTCGCACTGCCGCAATGTGTGGACGAAGTGAAGGCGCGGTCGAGGAAAACCTCGCTAGTGGTCGGATTTCACAAGGCTTTTCGGCTATCCACAGCGGATGTGGATAACTTTGTTGACAAACCCTCGAATCGTGCCCCGAGAACGGCTTCACGCCGCTTTCAAACCGGTTTCATTGATATTCGGCGAGGAAAAAACACTTGACGATTCAGTGGCTTGCGAGCGTTCTCGCGGGTACGCGCGATGCGTCGCCGCGCGAGTGATCGATACCGGTAAATGTGTATAAGTCAAGTCTTGACAGCGAGGCATTTCGGCTCAAACCAGCTCGATCGCGCGCCGATAACGGATCGCCTCGCCGATCTGCGCGGCGTCCGGCTGCGCATCGCCGGCAAGATCGGCGATCGTGCGCGCAACTTTCAGCACCCGGTAATAGGCTCGCGCCGACCAGTGGAAGCGCTCGCCGGCCTCGCGCAGCAGGCGCTCTCCCTCGGCGCCGGGGCGGCAGAAGCGATCGGTCTCGCGTCCGCCCAGCATCTGGTTGGTGCAGCCCTGGCGCGCCAGTTGTCGATCGCGCGCGGCCGCCACGCGCCGCGCGACCGTCGCGCTGGCCTCGGCCGGGCGCGTGCCGCGCTCGGCCAGCTCGGCGGGCGACAGCGCGGGCAGGGCGACCTGCAGGTCGATGCGATCCACCAGCGGTCCCGACAGCTTGCGCAGGTAGCGCGTGGCCACCTCGGGCGTGCAGCGGCAGCGGCCCGAGGGATCGCCGCGCCAGCCGCAGGGACAGGGGTTCATCGCCGCGACCAGCTGGCAGGCGGCGGGGAAGTCGGCCTGCAGGCCGACCCGCGAGATCGTGATGCGGCCGGCTTCGAGCGGCTCGCGCAGCATCTCCAGCACGTGGCGATCGAATTCGGGAAGCTCGTCGAGGAACAGCACGCCTAGATGGGCCAGCGTGATCTCGCCCGGCTGCGGGGGATTGCGGCCGCCGACCAGGGCCGCCGCGCTCGAGGAGTGATGCGGCGTGCGAAACGGCCGGCGCCGCCACGAAGCGGGCGAGAAGCCCACGCGGCTGGCCGACAGCAGGGCCGCCGAAACCAGCGCCTCCTCGTCGGTCATGGGTGGCAGCAGCCCCGGCAAGCGCGCGGCCAGCATTGATTTGCCGGCGCCGGGCGGGCCGATCATCAGCAGGTGATGGCCGCCCGCGGCGGCGATTTCCAATGCGCGCTTGGCGCCTTGCTGGCCGACCACCTCGGCCAGGTCGGGAGCATTGGCTGCGGGCGTTGAATCGGGCGATGGCGCGGCGATCGGTGACAGCCGCGCCTCGTCGGCACCGGCCAGGTGCGCGCAGAGCGCGGGCAGGTCGGGCGCGCCGTAGACGGTGACGCCCGGCACCAGCGCGGCTTCCGCCGCGCTGTCCAGCGGCAGGTACAGCTCGGGTCCCCCGGATGGCGGGGGCAGGCCGCGCGGCGCGCGACGGCGGCGGGCGCCGGCGTTGCCGGTCGGCGCGGCGTCCTGGCCGGCTTCGGCGTCGCCGTCATGGCGTCCACCTGCGCCGCCCTCATCCGCATCGATGCTTTCTCCAGCACCAATGTTCTCGTCGGTGCCCACGTCCTCACCCGCCCCGACATTGTTCGCTGCCGCCGCCTCGCGCCGCCGGCCTTCCGCCAGCTCCCCGCGTGCCGTCCCGCAAGCCATCGCGAAGGCGCCGCGCATCGGCCTGAGCGCGCCCGTCAGCGACAGCTCGCCGGCGAATTCGCGGCCGGCCAGCACGCCGGGCGGCAACTGCCCGTTCGCGGCCAGGATGCCGAGGGCGATCGGCAGGTCGAAGCGTCCCGATTCCTTGGGCAGGTCGGCCGGGGCCAGATTGACGGTGATGCGGCGCACCGGGAAGTCGAAGCCGCAGTTCTGCAGGGCCGCGCGCACGCGCTCGCGGCTCTCGCGTACTTCCAGGTCGGGCAGGCCGACGATCGAGAACGAGGGCAGGCCATTGGCCAGGTGGACTTCGACGGTGACTTCCGGCGCACGGCCGGCAGCGGGCGCGCGCGAGCGCACGACGGCAAGCGACATGGGGCACTCCTGGAGGCGGCCGAGGGAGGCTCTGGCTGCCGTTCGGGGATTCCGTTGAGCGGGTGCGCGCTTGCCGGCGTGGCGCGGGCGGGTGCTGCGGGGAGTCGCGGCCGGAGCCGCGACGGGGGATCAGAGGCCCGAGGGGCGCTCGTTGAGCTTGCGTTCGAGATCGGCGACGCGGCGCTCGAGCTCCTCGAGGCGCGCGCGGGTGCGGGCCAGCACCTGGGTCTGGGTGTCGAATTCCTCGCGCGTTACGAGGTCGAGCTTCGAGAAGCCCTGGGTGAGCATGGCCTTGACGTTGCGTTCGACATCCTTGGCCGGCGAATTCTTCAGCAGATCGCTGACGCGCGACTGCAGATCGTTGAAAACGTCGCTGGGTTGTTTCATGGTGTTCCCCTTCTCTGCACAAAAAATGTGCAAATTCCGTTGCGTTCGTGCCGACAAGGCGCGCATGAGCGGATTTGGTGCGCGCCGCCGGCCCGTTTCCGGGCATCGCGCGCCCCGTTGCGGCGCGCCGGATGCCCCGGACGTGCGTGCACTCTAACAACCTTCCATTACGCACGCCAGCGAAGTGCCGCCGCGCTGGCCGTTCGGCCGGGTATTCCGGGCCGCCGGGCGGCGCGCGCGATGGTTCGGACCGCGACATGGCACGCGAGTTGCTGAGTGTGTCCCGCTACCCACGGAACGCGGTGAGTCGGACCACCGCCCGGACCACCAGAAAAGCGAGAGGACTTCATGAAACTGATTACCGCAATCATCAAGCCGTTCAAGCTCGATGAGACGCGCGAGGCGCTCTCGGCGCTCGGCGTCTCGGGCATCACGGTGACGGAGGTGAAGGGCTTCGGCCGCCAGAAGGGCCATACCGAGCTCTATCGCGGCGCCGAATACGTCGTCGATTTCCTGCCGAAGATGAAGATCGAGGCCGCCGTGTCCGACGACCTGGTCGACCAGGCGGTCGAGGCGATCGAGCGGGCGGCCCGCACGGGGAAGATCGGCGACGGCAAGATCTTCGTCACGCCGATCGAACAGGTTATCCGGATTCGCACCGGGGAGACGGGCGCCGACGCCCTGTAAGTCAATAAAACGACAAGCGACAAGAGGAAACCCAAGATGCGCAAATTTTTGATGTCATTGCTGATGGCCGGCTCGCTGGTGGCGACCGGGATCGGCGCCGCGATGGCCGACGACGCCTCGTCCGCCCCCGCCGCAGCCTCGGCTGCCGTGGCCTCCGATACCACGGCCAGCGCGCCGGCGGCCGCCAGCGCGGCACCTGCGCCGGCCACCGCTTCCGCGGCCACCG
>NZ_VWWK01000325.1:0-3646 GCF_011753035.1 Burkholderia sp. Ax-1720
CAGGGCGGCGCCGCGGGCGCATCGGCCGCGCGCCCTTCGCGCAGCGGCCTGCAGTGGGTGTTCCAGAACGTGGTCTGGCTGTGGCTGGCGGCGCTGGTGCTGGTGTTCGGCGTGCTCAACCCGTTCTTCTTCACCTTGTCGAACCTGCAGAACGTGCTGGTGCAGGCCACCGTGCTGGGCCTGCTCGCGCTGGCCGTGTCGCTGCCGCTGATGGTGGCCGAGATCGACCTGTCGATCGCCAGCAACATGGGGTTCTCGGCGGCGATCGGCGCGATCCTGTCGACGCGCCTGGGGCTGTCGCCGGCCATCGGCGTGCCGGCCGGCATCGCGGCGGCCACCGCGATCGGCTTCTTCAACGGGCTGTGCGTGACGCGGCTCAAGATGGTCTCGCTGATCCAGACGCTGGCGGTGATGATCGTGCTGCAGGGCTCGCTGCTTGCCGTCACGCAGGGCAACACCATCTCGGACATGCCCAATGCCTATATCTGGATCGGCCAGTTCACGCTCGGCAACTGGCCGGTGATGCCGCTGGTGTTCCTGGTCGCGCTGCTCGGCATGGGCTTCCTGCTGCGCCGCACCGTGCTCGGCCGCTGCCTCTACGCCACCGGCGGCAACGTGCTGGCGGCCAATGCGGCCGGGATCCGCGTGAACCGCATCAAGATCGTCGCCTTCACGCTCTCGGGGCTGCTCTCGGGCGTGGCCGGCTACCTGCTCGCGGCCTGGCAGATGGCGATCACCTCGGACCAGGGCGAGGGCTTCCTGCTCTACGCAATCGCCGCGCCGATCATCGGCGGGGTGAGCGTGTTCGGCGGACGCGGCGGCGCGCTCGGCATCCTCGGCGGCGTGCTGCTGCTGACGGTGATCCACGTCGGACTGGCGATCACCGAGGTGCCCTCGTTCTACGTGCAGATGATCGGCGGCATCCTGATCTTCATCGCCGTGGCGGTCGACGCGATCCGCGTGAACTTCGTCTCGCAATGACGGCTGCCGCCGCCCGAGCCCATTCCCGACTTCCGGAACCCGTAACCCGATGAACCAATCGACACGCTGCGCACTGTATATCGACGGCCGCTTCACGCAGGCGGGCGTCGCGAACTGGATCGAGGTGCGCAATCCCGCCAACGGCGAGGTGGTGGCGCAGGCGCCCGACGCCGGCCAGGACCTGATCGACGCGGCGGTGGACGCGGCCTCGCGCGCCTTGCGCGGCTGGCGCCGCAGCAATCCGTTCGAGCGTTCGCGCCTGCTGCATGCCATCGGCGAGGAACTGGCCCGCGGCGAGCAGGCCATCGCGCTGGCGATCACCACCGAGATGGGCAAGCCGCTGGCCGAGGCGCAGGGCGAGGCGCGCAAGCTCGCCAAGGCCTTCCACTACTACGCCGAGGAGGCGGTGCGGATCTTCGGCGAGACCGTGCCCAACGAGGAGGACGGCTACACCAGCTTCGTCGAGAAGGAGCCGGTGGGCGTGGTGGCCGCGATCGCGCCGTGGAACTACCCGGTCGAGCTGATCGGCTGGAAGCTGGCCGCCGCGCTGGCCGCCGGCTGCACCATCGTGGTCAAGCCTTCCGAATACACGCCGTCGAGCGCCGAGGCGGTGTTCCGCTGCGTCGATCGCGCCGGCCTGCCGGCGGGCGTCGCCAACCTGGTGATGGGCGCGCGCGAGGCGGGGCGGCGGCTGGTCGGCCATCCGGCGATCGACAAGGTCGCCTTCACGGGCTCGGGGCCGGCCGGCGAGGACATCTATCGCACGGTGCGCGGCATCACGGGCCTGTCGCTCGAACTCGGCGGCAGTTGCCCGCTGATCGTGACCGCCCACGCCGACCTGGAGCGCGCGGTGGCCGGCACCCTGCGCCGCGCCTTCCGCAATGCCGGGCAGATCTGCATCTCGATCAACCGCGCCTACGTGGAGGCCAGTGTCCACGATCGCTTCGTCGAGAAGCTGGCCGAGGGCGCGCGCCGGCTGGTGGTGGCCGACGGCCTCGCCAACCCGCGCGCCGATGTCGGCCCGATGGCCACGCGCGCCGGGCTCGACAAGGTACGGCGGCACGTCGACGACGCGCGCGAGCGCGGCGCGCGGCTGATGTGCGGCGGCGCTCGGCCGGATGCGGCCGCGGCGCCCGAGGCCGGGGCGGCGGGGCTGTTCTACTCGCCCACCGTGCTGGTCGACTGCCGGCCCGAGATGCTGGTGATGCACGAGGAGACCTTCGGCCCGGTGATCGGCGTGAGCGCCTACGACTCGCTCGACCAGGCGATCGAGGCGGCCAACGGCACGCCGGCGGGGCTGGCGGCCTATGCCTACACCGAGCACGTCCACGAAACCTTCCGGCTCGCACGCGAGCTCGATTTCGGCAATGTCGCGATCAACAACGTCGACGCCGGCATCATGAACGCCGCCTACGGCGGCCGCAAGCAGAGCGGCAGCGGCTACGAGCACGGCCGCGAGGGCATGGAAGGCTACCTGCACCTGAAGCACGTGCGGCTCAGGCACGGCGCCTGAACGGGGAGCGGCCATGGAACGCTATCTTCTGGGACTCGACATCGGCACCTCGGCCTGCAAGGCGATCGCCGTCGACGAAGCGGGGCGCGTCGCCGCGAAGGCGCTGGCCGCCTACCCGGTGATCTCGCTGCGCGCCGGCTGGGCCGAGCAGGAGCCCGAGCAGTGGTGGCAGGGCGCGCAGCGGGCGCTGGCCGAGGTGCTGGCGGCCCTGCCGGAGCGGCGCGCGGTCAGCGGCATCGGCCTGTCGGGCCAGATGCACGGGCTGACCGCGCTCGATGCGCAGGACCGCGTGCTGCGTCCCGCGCTGCTCTGGTGCGACCAGCGCGCCGCGCCGCAATGCGAGACCATCACCGCGCTGGCCGGCGGCCTCGACGGCCTGCTGGCCAAGGTGCAGAACCGCATGTTGCCGGGCTTCACGGCCGGCAAGCTGCTATGGATGCGCGAGCACGAGCCCGAGCTGTACGCGCGCATGCGGCGCATGCTCAATCCCAAGGACTACCTGCGCCTGCGGCTCACCGGCGAACACCTGACCGATGTCTCGGATGCCTCGGGCACCGGCCTGTTCGACGTGCGCGCCCGAACCTGGTCGCGCGAGATGCTGGGCCTGCTCGAGCTGCCCGGCGATCTGGTGCCCGAGGCGCTCGAATCCACCGCGCGCGCCGGCACGCTGCGCGCCGAGCTGGCCGAGGCCTGGGGCCTGCCGGCCGGCACGCCGGTGTATGGCGGGGGCGGCGATTCGGTGATCCAGACCACCTCGATGGGGGTGATCGACAGCGGCCCGCTCGGCATGACGATCGGCACCGCCGGCATCGTGGCCGGCGCGATGCGCGCCTGCCCGGCGCCCACCGGCCAGTTGCAGATCTCCTGCGGCAACGCGCCGGGGCGCTGGCACGTGATGGGCGTGACGCTGTCCGCCGGCGGCGCCTTCGAATGGCTGCGCGGCGCGCTGGCCGCGCTCGAACCCGAGCTGGACTTCGCGCGCATGATCGCGCTCGCCAAGGCGGCGCCGCCCGGCGCGGAAGGCCTGCTGTTCCTGCCTTACCTGCTCGGCGAGCGCTGCCCGCACGTGGCCGCCGACGGCCGGGCCGCCTGGATCGGCCTGACGCCGCGCCACGACGCGCGCCACCTGGTGCGCAGCGTGATGGAGGGCGT
>NZ_VWWK01000326.1:0-3638 GCF_011753035.1 Burkholderia sp. Ax-1720
CGCCGGCCGCGTCGGCGGTGCTGGCCGGCGCGCGCGCCACGAAGCTGCGCTGGCCGAGCACCGCGCCCTCGCGCGTGAGCGTGGCGCGCACCGCCACCTCGCCATGGCTCTGCGCCTGGCCGTCGAACACCTGCTCGAAGGTGTTGAGCTCGACATGCAGCACGCTCGCGCGCACCGCGTCGCCGCCTTCCAGCACCGTGCCGCGCGCCGAGAGCGCCGCGCGAAGGCGCTGCGTCAGCAGTTGCGCGGGCGGCGCGGTCCAGCGGCTGTCGCGATAGGTGGCGATGCGCTGCGCGTCGGCATAGGCGAGCCGGTAGGCGAACTTGTCGGTATCGAAGGCATCGGGCGCGCGCACGTCGAGCACCTTGATCACCGAGCCCGAAGCCGGCGCGAGCGCCAGCGACGAGGTATCGAGCGGGCCGAGGTCGTAGCGGATGTTCGACATCCGGGCCGCGTCGCCCGCGCAGCCGGCGAGCAGCGTGAACAGCAGCATCGCGCCCAGCGCGGCGGCCCGGCGGGCGGAGAGGGAGGACAAGCGTGACATCGCGGATTCCTGCATGGTCGTGAACTCGTTGGCGGTGGCCGCGGCCCGGGGGCCGACCGGCATCGGGTCGATCGCCGGCCCGCGCCGCGAGGCACGGGCCGGCCGGTATCTGTCAGTCATCGGTCAATCGGGCGCGAGCGGCAGGCACCTTGCCCGCCCGCGCCCCGCGCCGCTCAGCGCGACCCCGCCTGCGGCCAGGCGAAACCCGCCTCGCCCGGGCCCGGCAGGCCGGCGCTGGTGCCGAACAGCAGGCTGCGCGGGTTGCGGCTGATCTCGCCGGCCACGTCGCGCACGGTCCGCGAGGTGTCGCCGAGGTTCGAGCTCAGCGAATTGACCCGCGGCAGCGTCTCGTAGCGCACGCTCGCGTTCAGCTCGGAGAGCGTCTGATCCATCTGCGTGAGCGCAGTTCCCGCCTGTTCGGCGGCCTTGCCGGCGCGGTCCAGGTTGGCGGCGAGCGGCCCGTGCGGCGCCAGCATCGCGTCGGCCGAGGCCAGCGCCTGGTTCACGCGGCGGGTGGTTTCGGGCAGTTGCGCGGTGACCGGCTCGAGCGACTTGGTGAGCGTGCTCACGCCGTCGGCGGCCTGCTGCACGCTGGCCGCGGTGGCCTTCAACTGCTCGCGCATCTCGGGCGAGAGCATCGCGTTGACGCTGGAAGCCGCCACCTCCATCTGCTTGAGCAGCACGTCGCCGCGCTGCTGGAGCTGGTCGAACAGGCTCGGGTGCAGCGGGATCTGCGCCACCTCCTTCACCGAGGTAGGCAGCGGCGAGGGATCGCGGCCGGTATCGTCGAGCTGCACGAAGGCGATCCCGGTCACGCCCTGGAAGCCCAGGCTGCCGTAGGTCGAGCGCGTGATCGGCGCGTCCTTGTCGACCAGGATGCGGATCGAGATCTCGCCCGGGTGGACGCGGTCGAAGTGGATGGTGGCGACCTTGCCGACGTCCAGCCCGCGATAGCGCACCGCCGCGTCGGGGAACAGGCCCGTCACGTTGGTGCGCGCCACCAGGTCGTAAGGGATCCGTACCGTGCGATCGACGTTGAACCAGAACACCGCCGCGATGATCGCGAGCAGCAGGCCGATGGCGAACAGCCCCGCCCAGAACGCATGTGACTTGTTTTCCATTCGCGATTCCTTGCTTTACAGCTCGACGCTGGACAGCGCCGGCTCGAGTGCCGCCTTCGGCAATTTCGCGCGCCGCTCGGGCGGCAGCGCCTGCAGCGCGCGGCGCCCGCGCAGGCCGAGGAAGTATTCCTTGATGAAGGGATGGTCGACGCTGGCCGCCTCCTCGACGGGCGCGGCCACCAGCACCTTGCGATCGGCGATCACCGCCACCCGCGTGGAGAGCGCCACCATGGTGTCGAGATCGTGGGTGATCATCACCACCGTCAGGCCCAGGGTGCGATGCAGGGTGGCGATCAGGTCGACGAATTCGTCCGAGGCGCGCGGGTCGAGCCCGGCGGTGGGCTCGTCGAGGAACAGCAGCTCGGGCTCCAGCGCGATCGCGCGGGCGATGCCGACCCGCTTGACCATCCCGCCGGACAGCGCCGAGGGCATCTTCGAGGCGTGCTTGCAGGGCAGCCCGACCATCTCCAGCTTGAGCATCACGATCTCGTGCAGCAGGTCCTCGGGCACGCGCCCGAGCTCGCGCAGCGGCTGGGCGATGTTGTCGAACACGGTCAGAGAGGAGAACAGCGCGCCATGCTGGAACAGCATGCCGGAGCGGCTGCGCATCACGCGCGCCGAATCGGCGTCGAGGGTGGCGAGATCCTCGCCGAACACGCGCACGGTGCCCGAGCTGGGCTGCTCCAGGCCCAGGATCTGGCGCACCAGGGTGGTCTTGCCCGAGCCCGAGCCGCCCACGATCGAGACGATCTCGCCCTGCCGCACGTCGAAGTCAAGATGCTCGTGGATCACGTTGCGCCCGTAGCGCTTGGTCATGTCGCGCACTTCGATCACGTAGCCGGCCGGGTTCGCCTCGCCCCCGGCGCCGGCCGCGCGCATCGCGGCGGCGGCGGTGCCGCCGCCCGTCTGCACCGGCGCGTTCCGATTCTCGTCCATCATCCGAGCCCCACGTTCTGGAACAGGATCGCGAACACCGCGTCGGCCAGGATCACCACCGTGATCGAGCTGACCACCGAGGTGGTGGTGCCCTCGCCCAAACTCTGCGAATTGGCCTTGATGCGGAATCCGAAATGGCAGCCGACCAGGGCGATCAGCATGCCGAACACCACGCCCTTGCCGAGCCCGATCCACAGGTTGGCGATCGGCACCACGCCCGGCAGCGAGCGGATGAAGAAGTTGACGTCGATGCCCAGCGCCAGCTTGGCGGCCAGCGCCCCGCCCGAGAGTGCGACGATATTGGTCCACATCACCAGCAGCGGCATCGCCACGCCGAGCGCGAGCACACGCGGCAGCACGATGCGCAGCCCGTGCGGGATGCCCATCACGCGCATCGCGTCGAGCTCCTCGGTGACGCGCATCACGCCGATCTGGGCGGTGATCGCCGAGCCCGAGCGCCCGGCCACCAGGATCGCCGCCAGCACCGGCCCCAGCTCGCGGATCACCGACAGCCCGAGGATGTTGACGATATAGCGGTTGGCGCCGAACTGCTGCAGCTGCTGGGCCGACAGGTAGCTCAGCACGATGCCGATCAGGAAGGCCACCAGGGCCGTGATCGGCAGCGCCTTGGCGCCGGCGTTGTAGACGTTGGCCGAGATCTCGGTCCAGGGCATGGTCTTGGGGCGCCGGGCGATCGAGCCGAGGTCGAGGATCACGCGCCCGAACATGGCGATGCCGCCGAACAGGTGCTCGCCGAACTGCATCAGGGCCAGCCCGAGCCGCGTGACCGGATCGTGGCGGACCACCGGCTCCGGTTCCTCGCGCGCCTCGTCGAGCCGCTGGATCCGCTCGAAGATGGTGCGCTGGTTGTCGGTCAGCGTCAGGCCCTCGGGCAGCCGGTGGCCCCAGGCGCGCCACAGCGCCTGGCCGCCGACGTGGTCGAGCCGGTCGATCGCCGACAGGTCCCAGCGGCCGACCGGGCCGACCTGCGCGGCGGCCGAGCCCGCGCCCAGCGACGGCATCCGGGCGCCGGCCCG
>NZ_VWWK01000327.1:0-3576 GCF_011753035.1 Burkholderia sp. Ax-1720
CGCGCTCAGGCGCCGCCAGCCCGGCCGCTGCCCGTGCCGCCGGTGCCGCCGGTGCCGCCGTCGAAATCGGGCGCGCGCCGCTCGCGCAGCGAGCTGATCCCCTCGCGCACGTCGGGCCCGGAGAAACCCATGAATTCGAGCGCCAGCGAGGTATCGAAGCTCGGCCCGGCCAGGCGCAGCCAGTTGTTGAGCGCGTACTTGGTCCAGCGGATCGCGCTTTGCGAACCGCGCGCGAGCCGCTCGGCCAGCTCGAAGGCCTTCGGCAGCAGCTCGGCCTCGTCCACCGCCAGCGAGACCAGGCCGATGCGCTCGGCTTCCTCGCCGCTGACCGGCTCGCACAGCAGCAGGTGGTACTTGGCCTTGGCCATGCCGCACAAGAGCGGCCAGATGATCGCCGCGTGATCGCCGGCGGCCACCCCCAGCCGCGTATGGCCGTCGATGATGCGCGCCGTGTTGGCGGCGATCGAGACGTCGGCCAGCAAGCCCGCCACCAGCCCCGCGCCGACCGCCGGCCCGTGCATCGCCGAGACCACCGGCTTGCCGCAGTTGACGAGGTTGTAGACCAGGTCGCGCGCCTCGTGCCAGACCCGCGTGCGCACCTCGAAATCGTCGGCCATCTGCTCGACCAGGCCGAGATCGCCGCCGGCCGAGAAACCCTTGCCCTCGCCGCGGATCAGCGCCACGCGCACCTCGGGATCGCGGTCGAGGTCGCGCCAGATCTCGGCCAGCTCGCGATGCATGCGCGCGTCGGCGGTGGCCAGGTTGCTGCGGTTGGCGCCCGCGCCGCTCATCACGATCTCGAGGATGCCGTGCGGATGGCGCGCGAGGCGCAGCGACTGGTAGCCGGCATAGGCTTCCAGCCCGGCGGATTCACGCTCACTCATGTCTGTCTCCTGGTTCTTCTCGTGATGATCGGGGCAAACCGGCAGGCGGCCGGCCCGCCGCGCGCGTTCAGGCCTGCCCGTCGAGCGGCGACACCGCCTGCTCGATCGCGCCGAAGATCGACTTGCCGGCCGCGTCGAGCATCTCGATCCTGACGCGATCGCCGTAGCGCATGAACTCGGTGCGCGGCGCGCCGTGCTCGATGGTCTCCAGGCAGCGCTTCTCGGCGATGCAGCTGTAGCCGCGCCCGGCATCGCGGTTCGACACCGTGCCCGAGCCGACGATGGTGCCGGCGCGCAGGTTGCGCGTCTTCGCCGCGTGCGCGATCAACTGACCGAAATGGAAATTCATGTCGACGCCGGCCTCGGCCTGGCCCACCCGCTTGCCGTTCCAGCTCACCAGCAGCGGCCGCTCCAGGCGCCCGCCGCGCCAGTGCTCGCCGAGCTCGTCGGGCGTCACCGCCAGCGGCGAGAAGGCCGTCGCGGGCTTGCCCTGGAAGAAGCCGAAGCCCTTCGAGAGCTCGGCCGGGATCAGGTTGCGCAGCGACACGTCGTTGACCAGCATCACCAGCCGCACGGCGCGCAGCGCCTCGTCGGCGCTCGCGCCCATCGGCACGTCGCCCGTCACCACCGCCACCTCGGCCTCGAAATCGATGCCCCAGTCCTCCGAGGCGCAGACGATGTCGTCCTGCGGGCCGAGGAAATCGTCGCTGCCGCCCTGGTACATCAGCGGATCGCTGAGGAACTCGGGGGGCATCTCGGCGCCGCGCGCGCGGCGTACCAGCTCGACGTGGTTGAGGTAGGCCGAGCCGTCCGCCCATTGGTAGGCGCGCGGCAGCGGCGCCATGCAGTCGGCGGCCGAGAAGGCGAAGGCGCGGCGCGCGCGGCCGTGGTTGAGCGCATCGTAGAGCTCGCGAAGCTGCGGTGCGTGGAACGCCCAGTCGTCGAGCGCGCGCTGCAGCGTCGGCGCGACCGTCTCGGCGATCGCGGCCGTCTGCAGGTCGCGCGACACCACGATCAGTTGGCCGTCGCGCGTGCCGTCCTTCAGCGAAGCAAGTTTCATGGAGGGGAAGTCCGTGTAGTGACGATGGAGGGAAACTATTTTACGATGGTGAATCCGCGCGGCGAAGCCCGTGCCGCCCAGGGCGACGGCGCCGCCCGGGCCGCTTCACCGCCGCGCCCGGCCGCGCCTGCCTCGCGGCGAACCGCGCCGCCTCGCCCGCCACCTTCCTATCGCATTCCATCCATGGTCAACACCGACGATCTCGCCGACCACCTCGCCGACGACAGCGCCGAGGAAAAGGTCCGCTCCGGCATCCAGTCGATCGAGGTCGGCTTCCGCCTGCTGGAGGTGCTCACCGCCGAGCCGCGCGCGATGATGCTGCGCGATCTCGCCCAGCGCGCGCAGATGAGCCCGGCCAAGGCGCACCGCTACCTGGTCAGCTTCCAGCGGCTCGGCGTGGTGGCGCAGGACCCCGTCTCGGGCCGCTACGAGCTGGGCGGCTTCGCGCTGCAGATGGGCCTGGCCCGGCTGGCCCGCGTCGACGGCGTGAAGCTCGCGCGGCTCGCGCTGTCGGCGCTGCGCGACGAGCTCGACCTCACGCTCGGCATCGCCGTGTGGGGCAACCAGGGGCCGACCGTGGTGCACTGGATGGAATCGAGCCATCCCGCCAAGGCCTCGCTCAAGCTCGGCGACGTGATGCCCCTGCTCGGCTCGGCCACCGGCCTGCTGTTCGCCGCCTACCTGCCGCGCGGCAAGACCGCCGCGATGCTCGAGCGCGAGCTGGCCGACGCGCGCCGCGGGCCGCCGCGCGACGGCCCGCGCACGCCGGCCGAGGTGGAGGCGCGGCTCGCCGAGGTGCGCGAGCACCAGGCGGCACGCGTCGAGGGCATGCTGCTGCCGAGCATCCACGCCTTCTGCATGCCGGTGTTCGATGCGCTCGGCGAACTCTCGCTGGGGCTAATCGCGCTGGGCCACGAGGGCAGCTTCGACGTGTCCTGGGGCGGCGAGATCGACCTCGCGCTGCGCGCCGTGGCACGCAAGCTGTCCTACGAAATCGGCTACAGTGCCGATCCGCGCGAGGCCTGAAACCGGAGCCCCGAACGCCGCGCGCGAACGTTCGGCGCGCGATCGGGTCGGACGGGCTGGGCGGTGCCGCCGCGCCTGTCGCGCCGGCGGGCCGGATGCGAACCGGCGTGCATCCACGCGAAGCGCGAGCCTCATGGCCGGAACGCGGCTTGCTGCTTCCTTGCTGCTTCTCGCCTTCACCGGCCCGCGTGCCCGGGATCCGGCGGCCGACGAGCCGGTACGTGCCGCCTCGCGCCGAACCCGCCACCGGCATCGCCCGCCGATGATTCAGCCCATCGCCCCCGAACGCCCTGAACACACCGAACCAGCCTCGCTCGATGCCCTCGCCCCTGCCGCCCGAATCGTCCCGCCTCTCGCCGCGCCGCTGGCTGCGCGCGGGGCTGACGCTCGCGCTGGTGCTGGTGCTGCACCTGATCGCCGGCCTGTGGTTCGCGGGATATCGCGCGCCGGCCAATCCCGATGCGCGCGACGACACGCCGGTACAGGTCGAGCTGCTCAAGCCGCAGCCGATCGAGCGCGCGCCCGCGCCGGCCGCGCCGGCACCGAAACCCGCGCCGAAGCCGGTGCCCAGGCCGGCCGCCAAACCCGCTCCGGCCGCGCCGCGCA
>NZ_VWWK01000328.1:0-3605 GCF_011753035.1 Burkholderia sp. Ax-1720
TACGCCGCGCGAGATGGCCGGGCGGGTCGAGACGGTGATGCTGTGCGTGCTCGACGCGGCCGCGGTCGGCGAGGTGGTGTTCGGCGCGCATGGGCTGCTGTCCGGCGAACCGGAGCGGCGGCGCCTGGCGCCGCTGCGCTGGCCGGTGCGCGCCTACGTGCAGGTGTTCCGCAACGCACCGATCCTGGTGCTGATCTATTTCTCGACCTACGTGTTCCCGTTCGAGCTGGACATCGGCCACGCCGTGCTGCCGTTCCCGGACTGGTTCAAGGTCACGCTGGGCCTGGCCCTGCCGGCCAGCGCGAACTTCGCGGAGATCTTCCGCGGCGCGATCCAGTCGATCCCGCGCGCGCAATGGGACGCGGCGCGCTCGCTGGCCTACAGCCGCGCCCAGACCTTCCGCTGGATCATCCTGCCGCAATGCCTGCGCCGCATGCTGCCGCCCTGGATGAACCTCTACGCCAGCATCACGATGGCCACCGCGCTGGCCTCGCTGGTGGGCGTGCACGACCTGCTCGACACCGCCCAGGTGGCCAGCAATACCGTGGCGCGTGCCGATTTCACCGTGCTGGTCTATTTCGTGGTGCTCGCGCTGTTCTTCGCGTACTGCTACCCGATCGCCCGTTTCACCCGTTTCCTCGAAAGGCGCCATGCCCGTTCCTGATTTCCAGCCTTCCGCCGCGCCGCTGGTGCGGCTGCGCGACGTGCACCTGTCCTACGGCGCCACGCCGGTGCTGCAGGGCATCGACCTAGCGGTCCATCGCGGCCAGGCGGTGTCGATCATCGGCCCGTCGGGCTCGGGCAAGTCCACCATCCTGCGCTGCATCGCCGGCCTGCAGCGGCCGACGCGCGGCGAGATCGAGGTGCACGGCACGCGCGTGGACCGCATCGCCAGCGAGCGCGAGGAGATCGCGCTGCACAAGCGCGTCGGTTTCGTGTTCCAGCAGTACAACCTGTTCCCGCACCTGAGCGTGCTCGACAACCTGATCGCCGCGCCGGTGCGGATCCTCAAGCGCGACCGCAAGACCGCGCTGCGCGAGGCGCATGCCTTGCTCGAACGCGTGCGCCTGGCCGACAAGGCGCATCGCTACCCGGGCGAGCTCTCCGGCGGGCAGCAGCAGCGCGTGGCGATCGCGCGCGCGCTGGCGATGCGGCCCGACCTGATCCTGTTCGACGAGGTGACCTCGGCGCTCGATCCCGAGACGGCCGGCGAGGTGCTGGCCGTGATCCGCGAGCTGGTGAGCGAAGGGATGACCTGCGTGCTGGTCACGCACGAGATGCGTTTCGCCGAGGAGATCAGCGACGTGGTGTTCTTCACCGAGGCGGGCGTGATCGTCGAGGCGGGGCCGCCGGCACGGATCTTCGGCGCGCCGCGCAGCGCGCGCACGCGCGCCTTCCTGGCGCATGCGCGCACGCCCGAGCAGGTCCGGCTCGATGCTTACGCGGCGCAGCCGATCGTGCTCGACCTGAAGCGTTTCGCGGTGTGAGGCATGCCGCGTGAAAGAGCGGGGCGCGCGCGGTGCCGTCGTGGCATCGCGCGCGCCCGCGCCGGCTTCCCGGCTCAGCCGCGCACCGCGTAGCGGCTCGCCGGGCGCGGCAGGCCGAGGTGCTCGCGCAAGGTGCTGCCGGCGTATTCGGTGCGGAACAGCCCGCGCCGCCGCAGCTCGGGCACCACCTGCTCGACGAAATCGTCGAGGCCGCCGGGGAAGTACGGCGGCATGATGTTGAAGCCGTCGGCGGCGTCCTGCGTGAACCATTCCTCCAGCGCGTCGGCGACCTGCCCGGCGGTGCCCCAGACGATGCGGTGCCCGCGCGCGCCGGCCACCAGGTAGTAGAGCTGGCGCAGCGTCAGGTTCTCGCGTCGCGCCAGGTCGGTCAGCAGCTTCGCGCGGCTCTTGAGCTGGTCCGATTCGGGCAGCTCCGGCAGCGGGTCGTCGAGCGGATATCGCGAGACGTCGTGGCCGAGCCGGTCCGACAACAGGCTCAGCGCGCCCGAGGTGTCGATCCACTGCTGCAACTGCTCGTACTTCTCGCGCGCCTCGCGCTCGGTGCGGCCGATCACCGGGAACACGCCCGGCATCACGTGCAGCGCCTGGCCCGCGCGCCCGAACTTCGCCAGCCGCCCCTTCAGGTCGCGATAGAAGGCCTGCGCCTCCTCCAGCGTCTGCTGCGCGGTGAACACCACTTCGGCGGTGCGCGCCGCGAGATCCTGCCCGGGCCCGGAGGAGCCGGCCTGGATCACCACCGGGTGGCCTTGCGGCGGACGCGAGGCGTTCAGCGGGCCCTTGATCCGGAAGAAACGGCCCTCGTGATCGAGCGCGTGAACCTTGGCCGGGTCGAAGTAGACGCCGCGGGCCTTGTCGCGGATCACCGCGTCCTCGTCCCAGCTGTCCCACAGGCCCTTGACCACGTCGACGAACTCGCCGGCCATCTCGTAGCGCTCGGCATGATCGGGATGGTTGCCGCGCGTGAAGTTCGCGGCCGTGCGGTCGTAGGAGGTGGTGACCACGTTCCAGGCCGCGCGCCCGCCGCTCAGGCGATCGAGCGAGGCGAATACGCGCGCCAGGTGATAGGGCTCGCTGTAGGTGGTCGAGGCGGTGGCGGCCAGGCCGATGCGGGTGGTGTGCATCGCCAGCGCCGAGAGCAGGGTCAGCGGCTCGAAGCGCTGCGCCATCGAGGGATGCGCGTCGGGGCCGCTGGTCAGGCCGTCGGCGAGGAACACCATGTCGAATTTCGCGCGCTCGGCGGTCTGCACCACGCGGCGCAGCAATTCGAAGTTCTCGCTGCCCGATTCGGCCTCGGGATGCCGCCAGCCGGCGACGTGGTGGCCCGCGCCCTGCAGGAACAGGCCCAGGCGCATCTGGCGCCGCTCGGCGGCGGAGGATCGGGTGGTCATGAGGCAAGCCGGTCGAAGGTGGAAAGGAGGCGGGCCAGGTCCAGCTCATCGCGCATGCTCGCGACCAGCGCCGGGACTTCGGCGAGCACCGCGCGGTGCGCCGTGGCATCCGCGAACTTGGCCGGCAGGTCGGCGGCGCTGACGAGCCGGTCGGCGCGCTGGCGCAGCGTGCCGCCGTCGGCCAGCCGGATCTCGACCGTCGAGAAGCGCGTGGCCGGATCGGTCGAGGCGCGCGGGGCGTCCTGATCGTGATCGCGCTCGATGCGCGTGGCCAGCGCGATCAGGTCCTCGCGCACCGGCACGTCGGCGAACACGGCGACGCCCGGCGGGCCGTCGCTCAGTGCGGCGGCCACCGCGTACTCGACGCTGAAGCGTGCTTCCAGGCCCGTGGCGGGCAGCCGGGACAGCAGCGGCGTGTCGCCGGCCGGTGGGAAGGTGATGCGCACGCCGGCGATGTCGGCGGGTACCGGGGCATGACGTTCGCGCAATGCGAGCGCGGCCAGCACCGCGTAATGGGTGGCGGTGCAGCAGGGCCAGGGCTTGAAGTAGAGGCCCGGCGACACGATCTGCCACGGCGCGCCCCAGCCTTCCAGCAGGCGTTCGGGCTGCGCCGCGCCGGCGCCGTAGACGGCGAGGAAGCCGCCGGGGCCATCGAGCGCGGCCGGCGCGCCGGCCAGGCCGGCGGCGGCGAGTTCGCTGGCGAACAGGC
>NZ_VWWK01000329.1:0-3582 GCF_011753035.1 Burkholderia sp. Ax-1720
TTGTGGATCGGCGCGGCCGGCGCGCTGCGCCAGTGGCGCGGCGTCAACGAGACGATCAGCAGCCTGCTGCTGTCCTATATCGCGATCGCGGTGTTCAAGTTCCTGGTGGAAGGGCCGCTGCGCGACCCGGCCAGCCTCAACAAGCCTTCCACGCGGCCGATCCCCGACGCCTTCGCGATCGGCTCGCTGCCCGGCCTCGACGTGCACTGGGGCCTGCTGTGGGGCGCGCTGGCCTGCCTCGCGGCCTGGGTGCTGGTGCGTCACGCCACCCAGGGTTTCGCGATGCGCATCGTCGGCGGCAACCCGCGCGCGGCGCGCCTGGCCGGGCTGCCGGTGGCGCGCCTCACCTTGCTGGCCTGCACGCTCGGCGGCGCGGCCGCGGGCCTGGCCGGCCTGTTCGAGACCGCCGCCGTGCAGGGCGCGGCCAATGCCTCGCTGCTGGTCGGCTATGGCTACGGCGGCATCCTGGTGGCCTTCGCGGCGCGCCACAACCCGCTCGCGATCGTGCTCTGCGCGATCGGCATCGGCGGCATGGAGGCCAGCGGCAGCCTGCTGCAGCGGCGCCTGGACCTGCCCGACGCCACCACCCTGGTGCTGCAGGGCCTGCTGTTCGCCAACCTGCTCGCCTTCGAGGCGCTCGGCCCGCGGCTGGCCGCCTGGCGCCTGAAGCTGCAGGACGCGGCCCGCGCCGCCCGGCCGCTCGACACCGACACGGCGCTCGCCGCCATGGAGAACACCCATGCCTGAGCTGCATTCGCCCCTGGCGATCCTGCTGTTGTCGCTGGCGGCCGGCGCGATCCGCGTCAGCACGCCCTACCTGTTCGTGAGCCTCGGCGAATGCCTGACCGAGAAGGCCGGCCGCGTCAACCTGGGCCTGGAAGGCGTGCTGGTATCGGGCGCCATGACCGGCTACGCCACCGCCTGCCTGAGCGGCTCGCCCTGGCTCGGGGTGCTCGCCGCGGCCGGCGCCGGCCTGCTGCTGGGCGCGCTGCACGGCCTGGTCTGCTCGCTGCCGCGCGTCTCGGACATCGCCTTCGGCATCGCGCTGATGCTGCTCGGCACGGGCCTGGCCTTCTTCCTCGGCAAGCCCTTCATCGAGCCGCAGGCGCCGATGCTGGGCTCGCTCGATCTCGGGCGCTGGGCCGCCAGCCTGCCGCAACTGCACAACGCGCTGCGCATCAGCCCGCTGTTCCTGCTCGGCATCGTGCTGGCGCTCGCGCTGCAATGGGGCCTGCGCCACACGCGCTGGGGCATGGTGCTGCGCCTGGTGGGCGACCACGCCGAAACCGCGCGCGCGCTCGGCTACCACGGCACGCGGGTGCGGATCGCGGCCACCTCGGTGGGCGGCGCGCTGGCCGCGGTGGGCGGCGCCTACCTGTCGCTGGTCTACCCGGGAAGCTGGAACGAGGGGCTGTCGAGCGGCCAGGGCCTGATGGCCGTGGCGCTGGTGATCTTCGCGCGCTGGCAGCCGCTGCGCTGCCTGGCCGCCTCGCTGCTGTTCGGCGCGGCCGGCGCGCTCGGCCCGGCCCTGCAGGCGATCGGCGTGACCGCCGGCTACGACCTCTGGAACGCCGCACCCTATGTGCTGACGCTGGCCATCATGATCCTCCACTGCCGTCCCGATCGCCGCTTCGCCGGCGCGCCGGGCGAGCTGAGCCTCACGCGCTGACGCGCATCGTCAAGGAACGCCTCACCGATGAACCGCCATATCGAAGCCAAACCCTATCCCTGGCCCTATGACGGCGCGCTGCGCCCCGACAACACCGCCCTGGTCGTGATCGACATGCAGACCGATTTCTGCGGCCACGGCGGCTACGTCGACAAGATGGGCTACGACCTGTCGCTCACGCGCGCGCCGATCGAACCGATCGGCCGCGTGCTGGCGGCGATGCGCGCGCAGGGCTACACCATCATCCATACCCGCGAGGGCCATCGCCCCGACCTCTCCGACCTGCCCGCCAACAAGCGCTGGCGCAGCCGCCAAGCCGGCACCGACGGCGTCGGCATCGGCGACGACGGCCCCTGCGGGCGGATCCTGGTGCGCGGCGAGCCGGGCTGGGAAATCATCGAGGAACTCGCGCCGCTCACCGGCGAGGTGGTGATCGACAAACCCGGCAAGGGCTCGTTCTACGCCACCGACCTGGAGCTGATCCTGCGCACGCGCGGCATCGTCAACCTGATCCTGACCGGCATCACCACCGACGTCTGCGTCCACACCACCATGCGCGAGGCCAACGACCGCGGCTTCGAGTGCGTGATGCTGGCCGACTGCTGCGGCGCCACCGATCCCGCCAACCACGCCGCCGCCTTGCACATGGTGACCATGCAGGGCGGCGTGTTCGGCGCGGTGTCGAGCTCGGCGGCCCTGCTCGCCACGCTGGGAGCCGCGTCGTGATGCGCCGCGTGGCGCGCCCGATCGGCGCCGCCAGCGCCGCCGATGCGCTGGACGCCGCCAACGGCCGCGCGCTCGGCATCGAGGTGATCGGCGCGAGCAAGTCGTTCGGCGCGTTCCGCGCGCTCGACCAGGTCTCGCTGAAGATCGCGCCGGGCAGCGTGCATGCGCTGCTCGGCGAGAACGGCGCGGGCAAGAGCACCCTGGTGAAGGGGCTGGTCGGCTACGGGCCGCTCGACGCGGGGCAGATCATCGCCGGCGCGCGCGAGGTGCGGATCGCCTCGCCGCGCGACGCGCAGGCGCTCGACATCGGCATGGTCTACCAGCACTTCACGCTGGCCGCGGGCATGTCGGTGGAGGAAAACCTGCTGCTCGCGCGCGCCGCGCTGCCCTGGCGCATCGACTGGCGCGCCGAGCGCGGCCGCCTGGAACGCTTCCTGGCGCGCATGCCGTTCCGGCTCAGGCTGGATGCGCCCGTGTCGAGCCTCGCGGCGGGCGAGAAGCAGAAGCTGGAGATCCTCAAGCAGCTCTACCTGGAGCGGCGCTTCCTGATCCTCGACGAGCCGACCTCGGTGCTCACGCCGCAGGAAGCCGACGAGGTGCTCGGCCTGATGCGCGAGCTGGCCAGCGCGCGCGTGCTGACGGTGCTGATGATCACCCACAAGTTTCGCGAGGTGCTCGATTTCGCCGACGCGGTGACGGTGCTGCGCAAGGGCCGCGCGGTGGCGCAGGCGAACGTGGCCGATACCAGCCGCGACGAGCTGGCGGCCTGGATGATGGGCGTGGAGACGGCGGCAAGGGACGCGGCCGATGACGCGACCACGGATGCGACGGATGCGACGGATGCGACGAAAAGCGCATCGGCAAGCGTGACGACAAGCGCGGCGAAAAACGCGGCAACGATCGCAACGACGATCGCGACGACAGGCGCCGTGACGAGCGCGACCTCCAGCCCCGCCGCATCGCTGCCCGACACGACACTCGCGGCGCGCGCCACGCGCCGCCCCTGCCCCGCCGACGCGCCGATCGGCCTCGAGGCCAGCGGCCTCACGGTGCGCGACGACCTCGGCCTGCCGGCCGTGCGCGAACTCTCGCTGGCGGTGCGCCGCGGCGAGATCCTCGGCATCGCCGGCGTCTCCGGCAACGGCCAGAAGGCCCTGGTCGAGGCCCTGATCGGCCAGCGCCAGCCG
>NZ_VWWK01000330.1:0-3485 GCF_011753035.1 Burkholderia sp. Ax-1720
GGCAGCCTGCGGCGCCGGCAGCGCGGCCGGCTTGCGCAGCATCGGTTCGGCGGCAGCCTGCGCGAGCGCGGCCGCGCCGCCCTCGACGCGCCAGCCGCCCACCACCGCCTTCAGTTGCCGGGTCTGGTCTTCCAGCGAAGCCGCCGCTGCCGCGGCCTGCTCGACCAGGGCGGCGTTCTGCTGGGTGACCGCGTCCATCTGGCCGACCGCGCGATTGATCTGCTCGATGCCGGTCGACTGCTCGTGCGAGGCGGCGCTGATCTCGCCGATGATGTCGGTCACGCGGCGCACCGCCTGCACGATCTCGGCCATCGTCGCGCCGGCCCGCTCGACCAGCTCCGAGCCGCTGCGCACGTTGTCGGCCGAATCGCCGATCAGCTGCTTGATCTCCTTGGCCGCCGTAGCGCTGCGCTGCGCGAGCGAGCGCACCTCGCCCGCCACCACCGCGAAGCCGCGGCCCTGCTCGCCGGCGCGAGCGGCTTCCACCGCCGCGTTGAGCGCCAGGATGTTGGTCTGGAACGCGATGCCCTCGATGGTGCCGATGATGTCGACCACCTTGTTCGAGCTGACCGAGATCGCCTGCATGGTGGTGACCACCTCGCTGACCACGTCGCCGCCGCGCGTGGCGATGTCGGAGGCGTTGACGGCCAGCTGGCTGGCCTGGCGCGCGTTCTCGGCGTTCTGGCGCACCGTGCCGGTGAGCTGCTCCATGCTGGAAGCGGTTTCCTGCAGCGAGGCGGCCTGCTGCTCGGTGCGCTGCGAGAGGTCGACGTTGCCGCTGGCGATCTCGTGCGCGCCGACGTCGATCGACTCGGCGCCGCGATGCACGGACTTCACCATCTCGGTCATGGCCTTCTGCATGCGGCCGATGCCGGTAAACAGGCGCCCGATCTCGTTGCGGTTGCCGAACTCGCGCACCGGCTCGGACAGGTCGCCCGCGGCGATCCGCTCGAACTGGCCGATGGCGCGCTCCAGCGGGCCGACGATCAGGCCGCGCAGCGCCAGGCGCACCACCACGATCATCACCACCGACAAACCGATGCCGATCGCGATGCAGGTGATCATCAGCGAGATCTGCGACTGGGTGTGCTCGCGGTGGCTGGCCACGCGCTTCTCCAGCGCGGCCGTCAGGTTGGCCACCGCGCCGTCGTAGGCCACGAACATCGGGCTGATCTGCGCATCGGCGATCGCGTGGTAGCCGGCGATGTCGCCGCCCTTGATCGCCGCGAACTCGGCGTCGACCGCGGTCTTCAGCGCGTCGTGGCGGGTGTTCGCCTCGTCGAGCTGGGCGCTGTCGATGCCGAGCTTCCTGGCCGCCTGGAACGCCTGCCAGTTCTGCGACGACTGCTCGTAGAGCGCCTGCGCGCGGTTCAGCGCGCTCTGCGTCTCCTCGACGTTGCCGGACTCGGTCAGCGCGCGCACGCGATCGAGCGCCACGCGCGTGCGCAGCAGGTAGGACGAGGTGTCGCTCAGCGAGCGGATCGCCGGCAGGTCGCCGCCGACGATCTCGTTGAACGCCGCGCCGGTCTGGTTCAGCGCCACCAGGCCGAGCCCGCCGACCACGGCGGTGAGAACCACGAACGACAATCCCACGGCGGTCAGCGTCGTGCGAATCGACCAGTTGTGCAGCATCATCAGTCTCCCCCGAGAGATTGCGCGGCGGCGCTTACACGCCGAATTCGTCGATGAGGGCCATCTCGCGGCTCGTCATCAGCTTTTCGATGTCCATCAGGATCAGCATCCGGCCGTCCACGCTGCCGAGCCCGGTCAGGTACTCGGTGGTCAGCGTCGCGCCGAACTCCGGCGCCGGCATGATCTGCTCGGAGGTCAGGGTCAGCACGTCGGAGACGCCGTCCACCACCATCCCGACCACGCGATGCGCGACGTTGAGGATGATCACCACGGTCTGGTGGTCGTACTCGATGCGCCCCAGGTGGAACTTGATGCGCATGTCGACGATCGGCACGATGATGCCGCGCAGGTTGATCACGCCCTTGATGAACTCGGGCGCGTTGGCGATGCGCGTGACGCTGTCGTAGCCGCGGATCTCCTGCACCTTCAGGATGTCGATGCCGTATTCCTCGTCGCCGAGCGTGAAGACCAGGAATTCCTGGCCGGCCGCGTCGCCCTGCGCGACGCCGCGACGGTTGGCGCCCGCGCCCGCGGCCGCCTGATGGATCGAATGGACTTCGGACACGTTGTCCTCCCAATGCGGCATGGCCGCGTAGCGGTTAGAAAGTCGCGAGCGCGCCCGCGCCGTGGGCGGAGCGGGCATCGCGATTCAGGGCGGCGACATCGACGATCAGCGCGACGCTGCCGTCGCCGAGTATCGTTGCGGCCGAAATGCCGTGTACCTTGCGGTAGTTCGTTTCGAGGTTCTTCACCACCACCTGCTGCTGGCCGACCAGCTCGTCGATCAGCATCGCGAAGCGGCGCCCCTCGGTCTCCATGATGGTGACGATGCCCTGGGTCGGGTCGGTGCGCGCGTCCTCCACCGAGAACACCTCGTGCAGCGCCACCAGCGGCAGGTACTCGCCGCGCACGCGCACCACGCGCTCGCCGTTGCCGACCGTGTAGATGTCGGCGGCGGCCGGCTGCAGCGACTCCATCACGAAGTTCAGCGGCAGGATGAAGATCTCGTTGCCGACCTTGACCGACATGCCGTCGAGGATCGCCAGCGTGAGCGGCAGCACGATGCGGGTGGTGGTGCCGCGCCCGGCCAGCGAGCTGATCTCGACATGGCCGCCCATCGCCTGGATGTTGCGCTTGACCACGTCCATGCCGACGCCGCGGCCGGATACGTCGGTGATGGTCTCGGCGGTCGAGAAGCCCGGCGCGAAGATCAGGTTCCAGACCTCGTCGTCGCTGATCGTGTCCGACACCGGGATGCCCTGCTGGGCCGCCTTGGCGAGGATCCGCTCGCGGTTCAGGCCGGCGCCGTCGTCGCTGACCTCGATCACGATGTTGCCGCCGTGGTGGGCGGCCGACAGCACCAGCTGGCCGACCGCGTCCTTGCCGGCGGCGCGGCGCTTCTCGACGGTCTCGATGCCGTGGTCGAGGCTGTTGCGCACCAGGTGGGTGAGCGGATCGATGATGCGCTCGATCAGGCTCTTGTCGAGCTCGGTGGCCTGGCCGAAGGTGACCAGCTCCACTTCCTTGCCGAGCTTGGCGGCCAGGTCGCGCACCAGGCGCGGGAAGCGGCTGAACACGTAGTCCATCGGCATCATGCGGATCGACATCACCGCTTCCTGCAGGTCGCGCGCATTGCGCTCGAGCTGGGCCATGCCGTTGTAGAGGCGGTCGTGCAGGGCCGGGTCGAAGGCGCTGGTGGTCTCGGCCAGCATCGCCTGGGTGATCACCAGCTCGCCGACCAGGTTGATCAGTTGGTCGACCTTCTCCACGCCGACCCGGATCGAGCTGCCCTCGGCGCCTGCCGCGGCCTGGTGGTTGCGCGCGCGGCGATCCTCGCCGGCGCCGCGGCCGTC